>JAIWOS010000095.1 GCA_020217265.1 Thiobacillus sp.
GCTGCACCAGCAGGAAGACCAGCAGCGCCGCTCCGAACTGATGGCGATGATCGACGCCATGCCGGCCGACAAGGTCGAACTCGTGGTGCGCGCGTTTTCGAGCTACTTCATGCTGGTCAACGTCGCCGAAGAGGCCTTTTCGCATCGCAACCGCCGCCGCATGCTGTCGCACGGCATGCCGCTGTGGGAAGGCTCGTTCGACCGCACGCTGGGCGAACTGAAATCGCAGGGCCTGTCGGCATCCACCCTGCAGGACATGGTGAACCGCCTGCACTACGCGCCGGTGTTCACCGCGCACCCCACCGAAGCGCGCCGCCGCGCGGTCATGGAAGGCATGCGGCGGGTGTTCCTGGTATGCGACGAGCTCTACAACCCGACGCTGGGCGTGAACGACCAGCGCGAACTCGAGGCGCAGCTGGCGGCCGAAATCCAGGTGATGTGGCGCACCGACGAGTTGCGCAGCGCCAAGCTCGAGGTGCGCGACGAAGTGCGCAACGGCCTCTACTACGTGCGCGAGGCCCTGTTCGAGGCGGTGCCCAAGGCTTACCACTTCTTCGAGAAGGCCCTGCGCAAGCACTACGGCGTGAATGCCGACGGCGCCGCGCCGATCTCGGTGCCGAGTTTCATCCGCTTCGGTTCCTGGATCGGCGGCGACCGCGACGGCAACCCCTTCGTCACCGCCGACGTCACCGAATGGACGGTGTACACGCAGATGCAGGCCGCGCTCGACGAATACCGCGCGCGCGTGCTCGATCTGCGCCAGACGCTCACCCACAGCAGCGGCTGGTGCACGCCCTCGGCGGCCTTCCTCGAACGCCTGACCGAATACGAAGCCGAGTACGGCGAACAGGTGTTCCGCGGCACCGCGGTGCAGATCTACAGCCGCGAGCCCTACCGGCGCATGGCGGCGATCATGCTGGCGCGACTGGACGCGAATCTTTCCTATGTGCACCAGGCACTCGCCGACGTGCCGAGCTTCAAGCCGCACCTTGCCTACGGCAATGCCGCCGAATTTCTCGACGACCTGTATCGCCTGCGCGATTCGCTGATCAGCCACGGCGACCGGCTGGTGGCGAATCAGGGCTTGCAGGCGCTGATCCGGCTGGTCGAGAGCTTCGGCTTCCATCTGCTGCAACTCGACATCCGGCAGGAATCGACCGTGCATACGCGCACTGTGGCGGCGGTGCTGCAGCAGATCGACCCCGACTTCGACTACCTGGCGGCGAGCGAAGCCGACCGCATGGCCCGGCTGACGGCGTGGATCGGCCATATCGACCCGATCCAGATCAACGACGCCGTGCTCGACGAGGAGGCGCGCGAGGCGCTGGCGGTGTTCCGCCGCATGGCCAAACTGCAGGCCGAGGTCGGCGACGAACTGTTCGGTGCCTACGTGATCTCGATGACCCACAGCGCCAGCCACGTGATGGAAGTGATGCTGCTCGCGCGCCTGGTCGGCCTGGCCGGCCACACCGGCAGCGCGTGGTTCTGCCGGCTGCTGGTGGCACCGCTGTTCGAGACGGTGGACGACCTCCAGCACAGCGAGGACATCCTCGACGCGCTGCTGTCGAACAAGGTCTATCGCGCACTCGTCACGGCCAACGGCAACCGCCAGGAAGTGATGCTAGGCTATTCCGATTCGTGCAAGGACGGCGGCATCCTGGCGTCGAACTGGAATCTCTACCAGGCGCAGCTTTCGATCATCGCGCTCACCCAGCACCATGGCGTCGAATGCCGCCTGTTCCATGGCCGCGGCGGCACCGTCGGCCGCGGCGGCGGCCCCACCCACGATGCGATCCTGTCGCAGCCGCCCGGCACGGTGAACGGCGAGATCAAGTTCACCGAGCAGGGCGAAATGCTCTACTACAAGTACGGCAACCCCGAGACCGCCAACTACGAAATCGGCATGGGGGTCACCGGTCTCCTGAAAGCGAGCGCCACGGCGCTCGCCCACAGCGACGTGCGCTATCCGCAGGCGTACCTCGACCGCATGCGCGACATCGCCGCGGCGGGCGAAGCGGCCTACCGCGCGCTGATCGGCATGGAAGGCTTCATCGACTATTTTTACGAATGCACGCCGGTCTCCGAGATCGGCACGCTCAACATCGGCAGCCGGCCCAGCCACCGCAAGAAGGCCGACCGCTCGCTCGGCTCGATCCGCGCGATTCCCTGGGTGTTCGGCTGGGCGCAGTCGCGCCACACCCTGCCCGCGTGGTACGGAATCGGCAGCGCGCTGAAGGCATACATCGGGGAACACACCGACGGGCTTGCGCATCTCCAGGCCATGCACCGAGAGTGGCCGTTCTTCCGCAGCCTGCTGTCCAACGTGCAGATGGCGCTGACCAAGGCCGACATCGAGATTGCCGAGGAGTACGCCCGCCTGTGCGAGCATCCCAACACGATGACGATCTACCGCACCATCGCCGACGAATTCGCGCTTACCGTCGCGGGCGTCAAAGCGGTCGCGGGCATCGCGCAACTGCTGGAGGACAATCCGGCGCTGTCGCTGTCGATCTCGCGCCGCCGGCCCTACATCGATCCAATCAACCATATCCAGGTGCGCCTGCTCAAGCACTACCGCAGCGGCACCTGGGAGGCCGAACAGGACAGCTGGCTCACGCCGCTCAAACGTTCGATCAACGCCATCGCGGCCGGCATGCGCAATACGGGATGAACGAGGCAAGCGCAGCCACTCCACACCCCGGACGGCGCGGTCTGGTGGCCGCGTTGCTGGTCGCGGCGCTGCTGTTCGTGGCGGTGTGCGCGCTGGCCCTTTATGCATTCATCCTGAATGTCGATCTGGGCGAACTCAAGCGCCAGTTGTCGAAGGAAATCGAACTTCACCAGCAGTCCGAACGCTATCTCACTGAAACGCGCAACCAGCTCCTTGCCAGCCAGCGCGAGATAGAACAACTTCGTCAGCAACTCGCCTACAAGGAATCCGACTATCAGGCCGCGATCGCGGCCAAGCCCGCGCTCCCGGTGACGGTAAGCTTCCGCGCCTCGCGACTCGGCATGGGCCTGGTTGCGGTGATCCAGAACACCAGCGACCGCTATCTCACCGTGATGCTCTCGGTACGCAACCCCACCCTGTCGGCGGTGAAGCGCTTCAAGCTCGATCTCGAACCGCGCTCGACGACCGACTTCGGCCACCTCGAAGGCTGGCAGTTCGCCTCGGGCGACGAGTTCGCCCTGTACAACGACGAGTTTGCCGCGCTCAAGCTGACCGTGCCTTGAGATTCTTTCCAGGGCCTGGCAGGCGCAGACCGAGGAGAGCCGGCATCAGCAACAGTTCGAATACCTGTCCTGCAAAGAGTCCTACGGCGCACAAAGTGCCAAAGTGCGCGGTGGGTCTGAAATCCGACAGGCCAAGCAGGCTGAATTGTGCAATCAACACCACCGAGATCGCGATTACGGCGCGTCCTGAGCTCTCGACGCTGCGAATTATTGCGAAGACCGGGCTCACACCCTGTCTGATGCGGTGCAGGTACCCGTGATAGAGATGGATGGTGTCGTCTACGGTAATGCCTAGGATGATGGCGGCAATGAGTACGGTGGCGACGTCAAGCTCGATACCGGTGATTCCCATCACGACAAAGATGAAGAAAAGTGGCGCAAGATTGGGAATCAGGCAGATCAGTGCGCCACGGAAAGAACGGAACAGCAGTGCCATCAACAACAGGATTTGAATGAATGCTGATGCGAAGCTCTTGAGCTGACCGTTGACGATGCGGTCGGTCTGATCGGCGAACAGCTGGCCGGTGCCTGCCAGACTGATCTGGATGCCTTCGATCGGGTGTTCCGCCAGATGATGCTTGATGCGTTCTATTACCGTTTCGATTTTGTTTGCACCGTGCACGTTGAGACTCATGGCGATGCGACCACGCTGAAAATCTCGGTTGACCAGTTCATAAAGGTCGTCACCGTCGTAAATCAGCAGCAGTTGTTCAACCAGTTTGCGGTTACCCGGTATGGCACTGGTTCCATGCGGCTCACCGCTGAAAGCGCGGTTCATTTCCTCCAGCAGGTCGACGAACGACAGGCTGCGGTCGATTTCAGGCTGTTTTTCCAGCCAGGTTTGTAACGCTTGTATCTGCCTCAGTCGGGCAGGGTCCTTGAGTGCGTCTCGATCACTGCCTGTGAGCACGATTTCCAAACCTGTAACACCGGCCAGATGACTTTCAACCTTGGTGGTGCTTTGGCTGATGGTGTGGTCTGGGCCAAAAAAGCCGAGCAAATTGGATTCGACCTTGACCTGCATGACTACCGGGATTGCCAGCAACACCAGCATGACTGTTCCTCCCAGCACCCACTTCGCACGGCGTAAGCTGAAGACCGAGACTGCGGCGGCAATGTGTCGTGCGCGGGCAAGGCCAGAACGCCTGCGCGGCCAGCGTGGCGTATCCCATTTGACCAGTATGGGGGGTACCAGAATGAAGACCACGAAAAAAACGAACAGAGTACCTATCGCACCCGACATGCCGAAAGCCTGAACTGGCGGGATGTCCACCCACAAGAAACTCAGCATCCCGGCACCTGTTGTCAGAACATTGAACAATCCGGGAACGAAGGTTTCCTTCAGTGCCCGGGCCACTCGTTCGCGGCGCGGCAGCAAAGCGACGCGCGCACGCTGGATGCCGGCGTAAAGATGCAGCAGGGTGGCCGTGGTGTAGGCTGCAATCAGTGTAGGGATCATTGCCGTGACTGGCGTATAGGGCTGCCCGGAAAAAACCAGACCGCCTACGCTCGCCGCGACGGTCACGGACATGGCGAGCGCACCGATCAGCACCGGGCGGATTCGACCTACCACCCACCACAGCAGTGCCATTCCGATAATGAAAGTCAACGGAATGAATATCGCGCTGTCACGCCAGATGGAACGCAACTCCTCGACGGTTTGTGCAATCAGCCCGGCTGTGGCCGTGCGGCGAGTCTGGAGTTTTTCGGCTGCGATGGCTTCATCCAGTGCGATCGCTATATCACGTCGTGCCAGACTTTCTTTCAGGAATTTCGGGCGTACCGCCAGTGCGACCGCACGCCCATCCCTGGAGGCAATGAGGCCGGGAGCAAAGGGGTCAGACAGCACGCGCGACTTCCACTCGCTGGGACTGCGTGTCGACAGCCTGTTGGCGTCGACCAGTGGCGCCACTGCAAAGCCATCGTCCGTGGCCTCGATATGCTCAACTGTGGTCAGGGTGAGTACGCGATCGACAGAAGGATGCCGTTCCATGCGTTTTGCAACGCGGTCGAGCGCGGAAAGAAATTCATAGGAGTACAAGTCGTCGCCCTCGAACAGGGCAATCAAGGATTCGTCGTTCGGAAATTCCTTGAACAGCGATTCCCTCAACTGCATCGTTGGAGAATCTGGCGGCGAGTAGATGTCGAGAGCATTGTTGAAATGCAGCTGTAACAGCAACGGCACGGAAGCCAACAGGATTGCCATGGCGACACCCAGCGCTATCCATGGCGGCAGCATGCGCTCGCCGTTGATCCAGGGCTGCAGCAGCGTCTTCATGCGCGGGCAGAGATCAGAAGCGGGTGCGCAGACCCAGCGTGATCAGCGCATGATCCTGTTGGAAGCCACCCAGAGTGCGTGTCTCGCCCTCGAAGTAATGCGCGGCGAGATAGAGTTCGTGCGGTTCCCAACCCGAATAACTGAGCTTTGGACCGAGATAGACGTCGCGTACGTTGAATCCGGTGGCGAAGCGCAGAGCTGCTTTCCAGCGTCCATTGCCGAACGTGGTTTCAATTTCCCCGTTGGCGCCGTAATACTCCTTCAATTCCAGGGAGTCCCTGCCGGTCTTGAGCGCGTGCGCCACAAGCTGCAGGTTAACGCGGGTGTCCTTGCCGCCAGGGAAGAACTCCATGGCGCCGATCCAGTCGAGCGCGTGTGTGCTGGCCATGGTCGTGCTGGGGAGTGTATAAGGCACGTTGTCGGTATACCCAGCTTCCATCCGCCAAGTGATGCCGCCACGTACCAGTTCCAGGTCGGCGCCGGCAAAATTGTTGAAGGGATGCACGCCGGTGAGTTTGAAATTGGGAAGGTCGAGCCTGTAATAAGGGAGCGACTGACGGGTGCGTGCCAATGTGATTCCCCAGTCGAAAGGTGTGCCGGTGCGGGTCAGGCGTACCGCACCCCCGCCACTGCCATGTTCATCCTCGTCGATTCGGGCTTGGTTCAACCAGCCGGTGAGTGCAGGGTCGATGCCTATGATCCGACGCGTTGTGCGATTGATCGGACTCCAGACGCTGGCGACATCCGGCAACTGGGCACCGCGAAAAACCGGCAGCCAGACCATATCAAGCTTGTAGTCGCCGAGTGTTTGCTCCCAACGGGCGGCTAGTTGGGCGCGTCGGCGGTCGGCGAGATCGTCCAGCGCAAAGCGAGTGACATCGATACGGCTGACCCGGTCGGCCAGTGGGACTTCATCCACGCGTCCCCAAACGATCGTTTGCGCGCCCAGGGTCAGTCGGGTATCGCCACTGCGGTAGCGTATATAAGTGTCGGCGAAGTCTGCCAGCAATTCATGGTGGCTGGCGAGCCCGCCAGCCTGACTCATGCCGTCGGCGCGTACACCGGCGCGGAGCTCCCAGGTGCGGTTGGGCTGCCAAACAACATGGGCACTTGTGCGCAACGTGGAATAAGTATCGGCCTCGGGGGCATTCGTCAGTACGCCGGTTTCAAGCAGAAAGTCGTCGATGCCTGCCTTGAGATCGGACTTAGGAGCACGCATTGGGGTTCTGCTGGCGCGAGTCGTCGATGGGAGCGGATCTTCAGGGGCTGCCGTCCGGGGTGTTATACCGGTCGGCGTATTTTCTGCCGATGCATTCTCTGCAGGGGAGGGACGGGGCTTTCGTGTTGTGGTGCGCGGAGGAGGCAGGTCGTCACTCGCGGCCGGTGTGGCGTTGCGCGGTGGAGGGAGGCTGTCGGTGCCATAGGCTGGCAGAGTGGCGAGGGCGAGACTCAGAGGCAGCAGCAGTCTGTTCATGGGCGATAGTCCGATTCCAGGCTCTCGTCGGCAAGAGTCTGGGGGGTGAATAGTTTGGCTGGCAGTTTCTGGTCGTAGACAGCCGTGTCGATGACCATCCGGGTTTCGTGACCGGTCTGTAGATCGGTCATGCGGCTGTCGGTGAGCGTCCAGTAGCCTTGTGTGCGTTTCTTTGAGCGAAGCAGCCATCGCTTGCTGGGGGTGTTCGCATCATTCTCGAAGTAGTCGATGCGCTGTGGGATATCGGTGGCGGCATCGATCCAGCTGATGCGTTTGAGGTAGACCGACTCCCTGGGATCGACCGGCGTGCTTTCCAGAACGTCGCACAGAATGCCGTTTTCGATCTGCTTGCCGAGCAGGCGGTGGCGGTCCTTGGTGGGTTTGCGTTCTTGCAGGTCCTCGAAATACAAATCGGAACCGACGAAACGCCCGCCCTTGCGGTCGCTGGAGATACGGCGCACCCGATCGAGCGCAGGCAGGTACAACCACTGGTCGGTGTTCCCATCCGCCTTGTCTATGCTGAGAAGGCCGGTACCTGCAATGTCCTCGGGGTCGAGGAAACGCACCAGGTTGGCGGTTTCGCCGGCGGATTTGTCGAGCCGATAGGTGACGAGTTCACGGATGCGCGGGGCGCGACCTTTTTCAGTCAGCACCATGCGGCCGAGCGTGGTGAGGTCGCGACCATTGGGGCGATCGTAAACGCGCTGTGCGAGGTCACTCGCTTCGTCCGCGCGGGCGGGAGATAGCAGGACCGAGCAGGCCAGCAGCGCAGCAATCAGACCCTGCAGCGTCTGGGAACGAAAATGCATGGGCTAAGAGTGGGGATTGAATCCTGTATTCAACGGGCTTCCAGAGACGAACTTTACCGCAATTCGCCCAGGCTAAGTTTGACTGCCGACTGGATTTTCAGGCCGCTTTGTGATAAAAAGGATAAAAATGTCCTTTTCCGTAAGGTAACGTCATGACGTCGAAGACTCTGGACCTGCTGCGCAAATACAGCGTGCCGGGACCGCGCTACACGTCCTACCCTACCGCGCCGTATTTCCACACCGATTTCGGCGAGGCGAGCTGGCTGGAGGCCCTGGCGACGCCGGCAGCGGGGCGGGGACTGTCGCTGTACGCGCACATCCCCTTCTGCGATTCGCTCTGCTACTACTGCGGCTGCAACATGGTCGCCACGCGCGACTACGGCAAGACGACGCCGTATCTCGCCGCGATCGAGCGGGAAATGGCTGAAACCGCCGCACGCATTGATGGCTCGCGGCTGGCGCACCAGCTGCACTGGGGCGGCGGCACGCCCACCTACCTGAATCCCGACGACATCCGCCGGTTGATGGACACGATGAAGCGGCATTTCAGGCTGACGCCCGACGCCGAGGTGAGCTGCGAGGTCGACCCGCGCGAACTCACGCGCGCGCATCTGGAGGCGCTGCGCGAATCGGGGTTTAATCGCGTTTCCTTCGGCGTGCAGGACATGGACCCGGCGGTGCAGCAGGCGGTGAACCGCATCCAGTCCGCCGAACTCATCCGGCAGGTGATGGACTGGTCGCGCGAGCTGGGCTTTTCCAGCATCAACCTCGACCTCATCGTGGGGCTGCCGAAGCAGACGGTGGAAAGCTTCCGCCGCACGCTTGCGCAGGTGGTGGGCTGGGCGCCCGACCGGCTGGCGGTGTTCGCCTACGCGCACGTGCCCTGGCTGAAAAAGCACCAGCAGCTCATCCGCGACGCCGATCTGCCCGACGCCGCCGCGCGCCTGGGCCTGCAGCAGGCGGTGAACGAAATGCTGGGCGAGGCGGGCTACGTCAACATCGGGCTGGACCATTTCGCGCGGCCCGAGGACGAACTGGTGCGCGCGCAGCAGAACAAGACGCTGTGGCGCAACTTCCAGGGCTACACCACGCACAAGGACAGCGACATCCTCGCCTTCGGCGTCTCCAGCATCAGCCAGACCGCCGACGTCTACATGCAGAACGAAAAGAATCTCAAGCGCTACCAGGAGCGGGTGGGGCAGAGCGGGTTCGCCGTCGAGCGCGGCATCCGCCTCACGCGCGACGACCAGATCCGCCGCGACGCCATTACCCAGGTGATGTGCGACCTGGAACTCGACTTCGCGCGTTTCGGCGAGAGGTGGAACATCGCGTTCGCCGATTACTTCGCCGAGGCGCTCGCCGACCTGCGCCCGCTGGCGGACGACGGCCTCGTCGAACTCGGCAGCGACCGCATCGCCGTGACCGAGACGGGCCGGATCTTCCTGCGCAACATCGGCATGTGCTTCGACCGCTACCTGAAGGACGCCGCCAGCGACAAGCCGCGCTATTCGCGCACCGCCTGAAGCCCGGGCTGAGCCCGCCCCAAGCCTTTCCCAAGAATTCCGGAACTAGAGTGCCAGTCAACGGGCACGCTGGAACCGGGTCATGCTGATCCGTCCCGGCGCTGCATCCGGCAGGGCTCGCGTGTCCACGCGAGCCGGCAATGTTCGATGAGGAAAGGGAAAGCATGAAAACGAAGCTGGGCAGGGCGGCGCTGGCAGGGCTGATGTCGATGGCAATGACGCATGCGGCGACCGCCGCGCAGGTGGTGGTGGATTTCGAGGGTATCCATGCGTCCTGGGAACTGGCGGACGGCTACGGCGGGCTCTCGGGCTGGGAGGCCGCGGGAGGCCTGCGCACGCAATATCCCTGGGCGCTGGGCGACAACCTCTTCCACGGCTGGGGCGGCAGCCTCAGCTTCGACGCCGCGCCCGTCGTGTTCGACGGACTCTATTACACCTACTGGGGCGGCGACGGCAGCGTGGGCGGCTTTTCCCTGCTCTACCAGGGCGCGGTGGTACACACGGTCGCCGTCAGCGCCGACACCCAGCCGGCCACGCTGTACTGGCTGCCGTCCGGCTACGCCGGGCTGGTGGACGAAATCCGCTTCGTGCCGGCTTCGGATGGTTTCCTCGTGGACAATCTCACCTACACGACGGTGGCGTCGGTGCCCGAGCCGGCGCTGGCTGGCCAGCTGGCGGCCGGACTCGGCCTGCTTGGGCTGCTGGTCTGGCGGCGCAGCTGCCGGCAACCGGTCGCCCGGTCGTGACGGGGCGTGCCGCATTGTCGCCCGCCGTGCTGGCGGTGCTGCTCTCGGCCTGCTCGATGGACGGCGCCTGCCATGGTCTCTACGGGGCACTGGTGCGGCAGCATTGTGCGGATCGCCCCGGCCAGCCGGCTTGCGCGGGCGACCACAAAACGTACGATGATTACCGGCAGGCGCGCGCGCAGCTGCTGAAACTGCATGCAACTTACGATTGCGCCGATCAACCGACAGGGGAGCACGACCGATGAATGGCCTGCTGCGTATCGCGTCCTTGGGGGCCGCCCTGCTGCTCTCGGCCTGTGCCAGCCTGCCCGGCGCGCGCACCGAACATCTGGCCGGCCATCGCGTGGAGTACGTGCTGGCAGGGCAGGGTGCGCCCGTGGTCGTGTTCGAAAATGGCCTCGCCGGGCGGCTGGACGGGTGGGCCAAGGTGCTGCCCGCGATCGCCGAGGACACCACCGCCTTCGCCTACAACCGCCCGGGCACGGGCGACAGCGCGCCACCCGCCACGCCGCGCGACGGCGATCACGTGGTCGAGGAATTGCGCGCCATGCTGCGCGATCGCGGCCTGCGCCCGCCCTACGTGCTGGTGGGGCTCTCGCTCGGCGGCCTGTACATGCAGCTCTATGCGCGGCGGCATCCCGAAGACGTGGCGGCGCTCGTGCTGGTCGACTCCACCCACCCCGCGCAGTTGCAGGGCGCGGGCGCGCGCGAACACTGGCCGCTCTGGGTGCGCGCCGTCGTCGGCGTGACCACCAACGCCGCGGCCAAGGCCGAGCTCG
>JAIWOS010000141.1 GCA_020217265.1 Thiobacillus sp.
CAATGGCTGCCCGACCCGCACCGCGTGCGCGAGCACCGGCTGCTGCGTCATCTCGGCCCGGCCCTGCATCATCCGCGCCTGTGGCATCTGAGTCGGCACGGCATCGCGCTGGGTCTGGCGATCGGTGTGTTCTTCGGTCTGCTCATCCCCATCGCGCAAATTCCGTTCGCGGCCATCCTGGCGGTTTCCCTGCGCGCCAACCTGCCGGTAGCGATGGCCAGTACGCTGGTGACCAATCCGATCACCTTCGCACCGATCTACTATGCCGCCTACAAGCTCGGCGCTTTCCTGCTAGGTGAGAGCCCCGCCGGTGTCAGCGAGGCCGACCTGGGCACCGATGCGCAGACCCTGGGCGCGTGGTTCGCGTTCTGGATGGAGCGTGTCGCCACCCTGGGTCAACCGTTGATCCTCGGTCTGGTCATTCTCGCCAGCACCTTGGCGGTGACGGCTTACTTCGTCGCCAACGGCCTGTGGCGGGCCTGGATCATCTGGTCCTGGCGCCAGCGCGCTCAGCGCCGGCTACCGCGCGAGACGGCCTAGCGCCGCAAGGGCGGGAACCAAAGCGGCGCGGCCGCGCTCCATCGCCCGAGCCCGGCATCCCGCCGGTTATAATTTTGTTTTTCCCTTGAGGAGCCGTTTCGCATGCGACACGTCCTGTTGTCCCTGATAGCCGTGTTCTTCACGTTCACGCTGCCCATACCCGAGGCCGAAGGCAAACGCATGGGCGGCGGCAAGTCTTATGGTATGCAACGCGAAGCGCCGATGAAGCGTGACGCCGCCCCGCGCCAGAACCAGAGCAACCAGGCACAGAATGCACCGGCCGGTAGTGGCGCGGCCGGTCAGGCCGGCGGCCGTTCGTGGCTGGGCCCGGTGGCCGGCATCGCCGCCGCCCTGGGACTTGCCGCGCTGTTCTCGCACCTGGGCCTGGGTGAGGAAATGGCCAGCTTCCTGATGCTGGCGTTGCTGGTCATGGCCGCCTTCCTGCTGGTACGCTGGTTCATGCGTCGCAATCAGCCCGCCGCCGGCGTGATGCAGTATGCCGGCCAGACCGTTGCCGGCGGTTCGGCGCCTCTGTCTCGACCCGCACCGTTGACACCCGCGCCGGCGCAACCGCAATCGGCACGGCCGATGCCGGGCAGCGTCGCCGCGGAACTCGGTGACGCGCCTGCCCCGGATGCGCCGCATCTGCCGCCGGACTTCGACACGGAAGCGTTCACCCGTCAGGCCAAGGTCAATTTCATCCGCTTGCAGGCGGCGAACGATGCAGGTGATCTCGACGATCTGCGCGCTTTCACCACGCCGGAAATGTATGCCGAACTCAAGCTGGACATCGATGCGCGGCGCGGCGTCACCCAGCGAACGGAAGTCGTCGAACTGCATGCCGAGGTACTGGAAGCGGTCGAGGAAGGTCGCCGGCAAATCGTCAGCGTGCGTTTCCACGGCTCGATCGCCGAAGATGGCGACGAGGCGGCGCCGTTCGACGAGACCTGGCACCTGACCCGCCCCGCCGACGGCAGCCACGGTTGGCTGGTGGCCGGCATCCAGCAGAACGCCTGACCTGTACTCGCTCCCCGACGGGGAGCGGATACCGGTGCGCCGCCCCGCTGCGTACCGGTATCCGCTCCGTTCAGCTTTTTGGAACGCCGCAGTGAATCCCGACAGTCCCCTCGCTCGACAAGTGGCGAAACGCCGCACCTTCGCCATCATCTCCCACCCCGATGCCGGCAAGACCACGCTCACCGAGAAGCTGCTGCTGTTCGGCGGCGCGATTCAGATGGCCGGCACCGTCAAGGCGCGCAAGAGCGGCAAGTTCGCCACCTCGGACTGGCTGGAGGTAGAAAAGCAACGCGGCATCTCGGTGGCCAGTTCGGTCATGCAGTTCGCTTACGACGACTGTGTCATCAATCTGCTGGACACACCCGGCCATAAGGATTTCTCCGAGGATACCTACCGGGTTCTGACCGCCGTGGACGCCGCGGTGATGGTGGTAGACGCCGCCAAAGGCGTCGAGGAGCAGACCATCAAGCTGCTCGAGGTGTGCCGGCTGCGCGACACGCCCATCATCACCTTCATCAACAAGCTCGACCGCGACGTGCGCGAGCCGCTGGAACTGCTGGACGAGATCGAGTCCATCCTCAAGATCCACTGCGCGCCCGTCACCTGGCCGATCGGCATGGGCAAGCGTTTTCACGGCGTCTATCACCTGATCAATGACGAGGTGCTGCGCTTCACCCCCGGCCAAGAACGTGCCGACCAGTCGTTCGAAATCTTGCGTGGTGACGCGATCGAGACGCTGCGCGCGCAGTATCCGATGGAATTCGCCGCCATGGATGGCGAGATCGAACTGGTGCGTGGCGCCGGCGCCGCGTTTCATCTGGATGACTTCCTCAAGGGGCGGCAAACGCCGGTGTTCTTCGGTTCGGCCATCAACAACTTCGGTGTGCGCGAGATCCTGAGCGCCCTCAAGGACTGGGCACCGCCACCGCAACCGCGCCAGGCCGACATCACCGGCGGCACCCGCTACGTCGATCCCGCCGAGCCGGCGTTCACCGGCTTCGTGTTCAAGATTCAGGCCAATATGGATCCCAATCACCGCGACCGCATCGCTTTTTTCCGAGTCTGCTCCGGGCGCTACACACCAGGCATGAAAGTACGCCACCGGCGGACCGGCAAGGAGATCAAGATCGCCAACGCAGTGGTGTTCATGGCCAACGAGCGGGCGCGCATGGAGGAAGCCTACGCCGGCGACATCATCGGCATCCACAATCATGGCCAGTTGCAGATCGGCGACGTGTTGACCGAGGGCGAGGCCTTGCACTACCGTGGCATCCCCTATTTCGCGCCGGACCTGTTCAGCAAGGCGCGCCTGCGCGACCCGCTGAAATCCAAGCAGTTGGGCAAGGGGCTACGCGAGCTGGGCGAGGAAGGTGCAATACAGGTATTCACGCCGCTGCTCGACAGCCTGCCGCTGCTGGGCGCGGTGGGCCAGCTCCAGTTCGAGGTGGTGGAGCACCGGCTGAAGACCGAATACGGTGTCGATGCGGTGTTCGAACGCGCCCCGATACACACCGCGCGCTGGGTGACCTGCGCCGACGCAGC
>JAIWOS010000224.1 GCA_020217265.1 Thiobacillus sp.
CGTCGCGCGCGCCCGCGCCCCGCCCGTCCGCTCCGTCTGAAAACGAATTCCCGCGCACGCCTGCGCGGGTTGCCGCATTTTTTCGATGGAGTGGAACCATGTACCGTCCCGCAATCCTTGCGGCCGCGCTCGCGGCTGCTTTTCCGGCGCACGCCGACACCGAGCTTGACGCGCTGCGCGCCGAACTGAAGGAAATGAAGACCACCTACGAGGCGCGCATCCAGGCGCTCGAAGCGCGTCTGCAACAGGCCGAGGCCAAAACCGACCGCGCCGTCGCGCAGGCCGGCCCGCCGCGAACCGAGCCGACTCGCAGCAACAGCTTCAATCCCGACATTTCGCTCATCCTGCAAGGCCAGTACGCCCATCTCGACGACCGGGCACACCGCCACATCTCGGGTTTCCTCGACAGCAGCGGCGGCCACGAGCACGGCGCGACCCCGCGCGGCTTCAGCCTCGACCATACCGAGCTGGTGATCTCCAGCAACATCGACCCCGACTTCCGCGGCTACGCCACCTTCGCCATCGAGGACGAATCGATCGGCGTGGAAGAAGCCTGGTTCCAGACCACGTCCCTGGGCCGGGGCCTGAGCCTCAAGGGCGGCCGCTACCGCTCGGGCATCGGCTATGCCAACCAGCAGCATCCGCACGCCTGGGATTTCGTCGACAACGCGCTCATCACCCGCGGCCTCTTCGGCGAGGCGCTGAGCCTGGACGGCGTGCAGGCACGCTGGCTCGCGCCGACGCCGGTGTTCCTCGAATTCGGCGCCGAAGCCGGGCGCGGGCTCGGCGCCTACAACGCCAACGGCGTCGGCAGCTACACGGTCTATGCCCACGTCGGCGACGACCTCGGCGCATCGCACAGCTGGCGCGCGGGGCTGTCCGCCGGTCGCCTGCGCACGGCGGATCGCGACAACGACGCCGGCCAGATCGGCGGCGGCCACGCCGAAACCGCGTTTTCCGGGCGCACCCGCTTCGCCGGCGCGGACTTCGTGTGGAAATGGGCGCCCGACGGCAACCCCACCCAGCGCAACCTGAAAATCCAGGGCGAATATTACAAGCGCTGGGAAAAAGGCGACTTCGGCTGCTTCGACCCCGACCCCGCAACGCCGGGCGACGCCTGCGACGGCGACCCAGCCGGCAGCCTCGATACCGCGCAGTCCGGCTGGTACCTGCAGGGCGTCTACCAGTTCATGCCGCGCTGGCGTGCGGGCTACCGCTACGACCGCATCAGCCTCGGCCGCATCGACTACGGCGCGCTCAACGCCAGCCTCGTGCGGCCCTTCGGCTTCACCCCGCAGCGCAACAGCGTGATGGTCGACTACTCGCCCAGCGAGTTCTCGCGCATCCGCCTGCAAGTGAGCCGCGACGAATCCTCGCGCCTGGGGCCCGAAAACCAGTATTTCCTGCAATACATCATGAGCCTGGGCAGTCACGGCGCCCACGCCTATTGAGGAGCATCGACCATGAAATCGACCCTGCTGGCCATCGCCCTGGCCACCCTGCTGCCCGCCGCCGCGCACGCCGACCTGAAGATTTTCGCCTGCGAACCCGAATGGGGCGCGTTGGCGAAGGAAATCGGCGGCACGCACGTCAGCGTCTACACCGCCACCACCGCGATGCAGGACCCGCACCGCATCGAGGCGCGGCCCTCGCTCATCGCCCGCGCCCGCAACGCCGACCTCTTGGTCTGCACCGGCGCCGAACTGGAGGTCGGCTGGCTGCCGGTGATCCTCGCCCAGTCCGGCAACGCCGCCATCCAGGCCGGCCAGCCGGGGCAATTCCTCGCCGCCCGCTACGTGACGATGCTGGAGAAACCGGCGTCGCTCGACCGCGCGGCCGGCGACGTGCACGCCGACGGTAACCCGCACATCCAGACCGACCCGCGCAACTTCATCCCGGTGGGCGAGGCGCTGGCCGCGCGCATGGCCAGCCTCGACCCGGCCGAAGCGCCCCGCTACCGCGCCGGCTGGGCGGAGTTTCGCGCGCGCTGGATCGCCGCCATCGCGCGCTGGGAAAAAGCCGCGGCGCCGCTCCGGGGCGTGCCGGTCGTCGCCCAGCATCAGGCCTTTCCCTACCTGCAAAGCTGGCTGGGTTTGAAGCAGGTGGCGGTGCTCGAACCCAAGCCCGGGGTCGAGCCCAGCCTGGCGAGCCTGGCGGCAGTGAAAGCCCGGCTTGCCGAAACCCCGGCGAAAATGGTGCTGCGCGCGGCCTACCAGCCGGCCCGCCCGAGCGAATGGATCGCCGGCCAGACCGGCATGAAGGCGGTCGTGCTGCCGTTCACCGTGGGCGGCGACGCGCAAAGCGGCGATCTCTTCGGCCTGTTCAACTCGACCGTGTCGAAACTGCTGGCCGGGCTGAACTGAAATGCCCCTCGCCGCGCTCGACCCCGCCCTGCTCGTCCCGCCGCTCGCCGCCGGACTGCTCGTGCTGGCCACGCACATCCCGCTCGGGCGGCGGGTGCTCGCGCGCGGCATCGTTTTCCTCGACCTCGCCATCGCCCAATTCGCAGGGCTGGGCGTCATCATTGCCCACGTCGCCGGCTGGGAGGCCAGCTGGGCCACCCAGCTCGTCGCCTTTGCCGCGGCGCTGGCCGGCGCCACGCTCCTGGCGTGGAGCGACCGCCGCTGGCCGGCGCGGCAGGAAGCGCTGATCGGTTCCAGCTTCGTCGTCGTCGCCTGCGTGGCGGCCCTGCTGCTGGCCAGCGACCCGCACGGCGGCGAGGAATTGCAGGCCCTGCTGGTCGGGCAGATTCTGTGGGTCACCCCCTCGCAGCTCGCGGCGGCCGCCGCGGTCTACGCCCTCGTCGGCGCGCTGTGGCGACCGCTGGCACGACACGGCTTCGGCTTTTACGCCCTGTTCGCGCTGGCGATCACCACCTCGGTGCAACTGGTCGGCGTCTACCTGGTGTTCGCCAGCCTGATCCTGCCGGCGCTCGCCACGCTGGGCCGCGAGCGCGGCTGGGCGCCGCTGGCCTTCGCCGTCGGCGCCACGGGCTACGCCAGCGGCCTCG
>JAIWOS010000026.1 GCA_020217265.1 Thiobacillus sp.
GCTTTCGCGGTGGCGGCTGGTCGAGCGGCGGCGGCCTTGGCGGGGGCGGCTTCGGCGGCGGATCATGGGGCGGCGGCGGAGGCGGCTTCGGCGGCGGCGGGGCATCGGGATCATGGTGAATCTGAAACGCTGGCTCAAGCACGTTTTCATGCCGCCGTGGGCGTGGCGGCGGGCTTTTCCGCGCGCCAGCCTCGATGCGATCGAGGCGGCGATCCACGCATCGGAGAAGCGCCACGGCGGCGAGATCCGCTTTGCGATCGAGAACTGCCTCGCGCCCGGGGCGGCGTGGCGCGGCACCAGCGGCCGCGAGCGCGCGATCGAGGTGTTCAGCCAGCTGCGCGTGTGGGATACCGAACACAACAGCGGCGTGCTGATTTACCTGCTGCTGGCCGACCGCGACATCGAGATCGTCGCCGACCGCGGCATCGCCGGGCGGGTCGGGCAGGGCGCCTGGAACGCGGTGGCGCGCGCGATGGAAGCCGAGTTCCGGCAGGGCGAATTCGAACGCGGCGCGCTTGCCGGGATTGCGCAGGTGACCGAACTCCTGGCTCAACATTTTCCCCCGCCGGACGATAATCCGGACGAGCTGGCCAACCGGCCGGCGATACTCAGGAGATGACCGGAATGCAGGCCTACGTGTGGTGGTGGATCGTCGCGGCGGTGCTGGTGGGAACGGAGCTCACCACGGGCACGTTCTATCTGCTGCTGTATGGAATCGCAGCGGCGGCGGCCGGCGTGGCGGCCTGGCTGGGATTCGGCTGGGCGGCCCAGTTGCTCACCGCGGCGGTGATCGCCGGCGTCGGCACGCTGGCGCTGCGGCACTGGAAGCGTGACACCGCGCATCCGGAATCCACGGTGCAGGACATGGACATCGGCCAGTCGGTACAGGTCGAGTTCTGGCGCGACGGCCGCGGCCAGGTGAAATACCGCGGCGCGCTGTGGGACGCCGAGGCCGAGTCGGCGGCCACCGATGCCGCGCGGCCGCTGGTCATTCGCGCGGTACGCGGCAACACGCTGATCCTGGGCAACTGAACATCCACAACTTCAAGGACTCAACATGGACGTCGTCGCACTCGTCATTCTCGTCGTCATTGCCATCGTCGTCGCCAAGGGCGTACGCGTGGTGCCGCAGCAGAACGCCTGGGTGGTCGAACGCCTGGGCAAGTTCCACGCCGTGCTGGTGCCGGGGCTCAATCTCGTCATCCCCTTCATCGACAACGTGGCGTACAAGCACTCGCTGAAGGAAATCCCGCTCGACGTGCCAAGCCAGGTCTGCATCACCCGCGACAACACCCAGCTCGCGGTCGATGGCGTGCTGTATTTCCAGGTCACCGACCCCAAGCTGGCCTCGTATGGGTCGAGCGATTACATCGCCGCCATCACGCAGCTGGCGCAGACCACGCTGCGTTCGCTGATCGGCCGCATGGAGCTCGACCGCACCTTCGAGGAACGCGAGGAAATCAACCGCGGGGTGGTGATGGCGCTGAACGAGGCTTCGACCAACTGGGGCGTGAAGGTGCTGCGCTACGAGATCAAGGACCTGACGCCGCCAAAGGAAATCCTCCAGGCGATGCAGCGGCAGATCACCGCCGAACGCGAAAAGCGCGCGCTGATCGCCTCGTCCGAAGGCCGCATGCAGGAGCAGATCAACATTGCGACCGGCGAGCGCAACGCGGCGATCCAGCAGTCGGAAGGCGAGATGCAGGCGGCGATCAACGTGGCGCAAGGCGAAGCCGAGGCGATCAAGGCGATCGCCGCCGCCAATGCCGAGGCGATCGCGCGCGTGGCGCTGGCGATCGAGAAACCGGGCGGCATGCAGGCGGTGAATCTCAAGGTGGCGGAAAAGTATGTCGAGGCCTTTTCCGGCATCGCCAAGGCCGGCAACACCCTGATCGTGCCGTCCAACATGGCCGATCTGTCGACCCTGATTGCCGGTGCGATGAGCGTGGTGAAGGCGCAGCAGCCGGGAAATTCGACGCGGGCCTGAGGGCGCACGCGGCGCGGTTCAGTGCACCACGTCGTTGCGGTGCTTGAGCCAGATGGCGGTCATGACCGTGCTGATGAACAGGCCGAACACCCAGATGATGGTGTGGATGTGCCAGTCGGCGCGCACCATCAGTGCGTAGGCGCCCGACAGCACCAGAATGCTGATGTTCTCGTTGAAATTCTGCTGCGCGATCGAGTGGCCGGCGCCCATCAGCAGGTGGCCGCGGTGCTGGAGCAGCGCGTTCATCGGCACCACGAAGTAGCCGGCCAGCACGCCGGCAAAAGTGAGCAGCAGCACGGCGGGCAGCAGACTTTCCACCCAGATCAGCAGGATCGGCACGAAACCGAGGGCAATGCCGGCGGGCAATACGCCGATGGCGTCCTGCAGCCGCACGAATTTTCCGGCGAGCACGGAGCCGATGGCGATGCCGAACGCGGTGGCGGCCGTGAGCTGGGTGGCCTGGTCGAGCCCGTACTTGAGATTTAGCGCCGCCCACGCGATGATGAGCAGGCGCAGGGTGGCGCCGACGCCCCAGAACAGCGTGGTGACGGCGAGCGAAACCTGTCCGAGGGGGTCGCGCCACAGGAGCACGAAACTGTGCCAGAAATCGTGCAGGACGTAGCGTGGCGAGCGGCTGGGCAGGCGGTGGTCGATGGGCAGCCGTGGAATGAACAGATTGACGAAGGCCGCCGCGAAATAAAGTCCGGTAATGGCGACGATGGCGAATTTCGGCGCGATCAGCATGCCGTCCATGCCGAGGTGCGCGAGCATGGATTCGGCAAGCTGGGGGTTGATCAGCGCCCCGCCGATGATGGCGCCGAGCACGATGGCCGCGACGGTCGTGCCTTCCATCCAGCTGTTGGCGACGACGAGCTTTTGCGGCGGCAGGAGTTCGGTGAGGATGCCGTACTTGGCCGGCGAATACATCGCCGCGCCGACACCGACGACGGCGTAGGCCCAAAGCGGCCCAAGCCCCAGCAGCATCGCCAGGCCGCCGGCAAATTTCACCGAATTGGCGATGAACATCACGCGCCCTTTCGGCAGTGCATCGGCAAAAGGCCCGACCAGGGGGGCGAGCACGATGTAGGCAATGACGAAGACGGTTTGCAGCAACGGCGAATGCCACTCGGGTGCCGCGAAGAACACCAGCAGGCCGATGGCGGCGAACAGCAGGGCATTGTCGGCCAGCGCGGAGAGGAACTGCGCCAGCAGGATGGTGTAGAACGCGCGGTTCAAGGGAAGGGGTCCGGATGCCCGTATCGGAAAAAGACCGCAAGGTCTGTTTTTCTGTACGTGGAACCTGCTGAAATCACAGGAGTTTGTCGTTCTGGTGTTTTCAACACGGGCGGGTTTGTGGTTGAATAAATTTCTTTACTGACCCGGGGGCAGGATTTTATGGCCGACCGCAGACTGCAAGTATTCTACACCGTCGCCAAGCAGCTCAGTTTTACCAAAGCGGCCGACATCCTCTACATGACGCAGCCCGCTGTGACTTTTCAGGTCAAGCAGCTGGAAGAGCATTTCAACACGCGGCTGTTCGAGCGCAGCCATGGCAAGATTTCGCTGACCCCGGCGGGCGAGCTGGTGCTGGGCTACGCCGAGCGCATTCTCGCGCTGACCGCGGAAATGGAGGCGCGCGTCGGCGAATTGACCGGCCAGGTCACCGGTCCGCTGATGATCGGCGCCTCGACCACCATTGCGGAATACCAGTTGCCGCGCATCCTGGGCGAGTTCAAGGAGCGTTTCCCGCAGGTGCAGGCACGTCTCACCGTCGCCAATTCGGAGACCGTCGCCGCCAAGGTCGCCGACCACTCGCTCGATGTGGGGCTCATAGAAGCGCCGTCGCACAACGACAATCTGACGACGGTCGCGTGCTGCGAGGACGAACTGGTGATGATCTGCGCGCCGAACAACCCGCTGGCAAATCGCGCGAACGTGACCGCGCGCGAGATCGCCGAGCAGCCCTACGTGTCGCGTGAGCACGGCTCGGGCACGCGTGAGGTGGTCGACGACTTCTTCAAGCACAACGGCGTCAATCCGGACGATCTCCATATCGAAATGGAACTCGGTAGCCGCGAGGCCATCAAGGGCGCAGTGGAAGCGGGCCTTGGCGTCGCCATCATGTCCGCGTCCACGGTCACCAAGGAAATCCAGCTTGGCACTCTGGTGGCGGTGCCGCTGAATCCGCGCCTCACGCGCGAATTGTCGATGGTCTACGCGCCCGAAAAATTCCGCAGCAAGCTGCTCGATGCCTTCATCAGCTTCGTCGAGAGCAAGTTCCAGCAGTGCAACGTCGACGTCATTCCGATGAAGCGCCCGGTGAAGGGCCGCGGCCGCTGATGCGCGACAGCAAGCGCCTGTTGACGGTTTTCCGTGCACTGTCGGAAGCCCGGCAGCAGGCCCTGCTTGACTACGCCGAGTTCCTGGCGGGCAAGGAGGCGGTCGAAGTTGCCGCCGCGCCGCCTACCGAGCCGCTGCCGATCCCGCGTCCGGCACAGGAAAATGTCGTCAAGGCGATCCAGCGCCTGATGCAGACCTATCCCATGCTGGAACGCAACCAGATTTTTCACGAAGCCTCGGCACAGATGACGCGCCACCTCATCCACGGCGTGTCGGCTGACGAAGCCATCGACGAGCTGGAACGCATTTTCGAACGCCACTACCAGGCACACTGCGAAACGCGTACCAAACAGGGCTAGCGTGCGGGAAGCGCGCAGCCGCATCGCCAGCAGCTGAGAAAATTCCCCGGATTGATGTCACCGCAGCGCGGGCAGGCCGCGTCCGGCGTCACCGCAGCGGAATGCAGGGCCTTCAGTACAGCACCGGCGCGTGCTGCCAGAGCGTCGTCCTCCACCCAGATTTCGGGCTGAGCCTGTAGGAAGGGCAGGTCGCCCAGCGCGCCGGCGGCGTGGATATTCAGGATGCGGTTGGCGATGCCCAGGCCCGAGAGCGTGTCGGAGGCCAGTTGGGCGTCGATCAGGGTAGGGGCGATGTGGACCCGTTGCATGACGGGCAATGACGGAATCAGCCCGCGCGGCGGACGCGAACGATGAGGTCGATGCCTTCGGTGACCATGCCGGCCGGCAAATCGGGCAGACCCGAGATGTGCACGTGGGTGGCGTCGATGTCGGACAGCTTGCCGGTGTCGACTTCGTAGAGGTGATGATGCGCCGAGGTATTGGGGTCGTAGAACACCTTGCTGGGGTCGACGATGACCTCGCGTACCAGCCCCTTTTCCAGGAACAGCTTGAGGGTGTTGTAGACCGTGGCCTTGGAGGTTTCGGAGTGGCGGGTGTTGACGATGGCCATCACCTGGTCGGCCGACAGGTGTTCCTGCCGCGAAAACAGGGCGTGCGCGATCTCGATCCGCTGGTGGGTCGGATTGATGTCGTGGCTGCGCAAGAGGCTGGCCATGTTGTCGCGGGTGTAATGCATGGCGCCATGATAATCATCGATCTGGACTTTGTCTAATTTCCGGAACAGGTATGAGTGTCAACCCGAAACGTCGGACGGGCGCGGCTTTCGCCTAAAAACGGTACAATTCCGGCTCGACATCTTGATCAACGGATTCCCGTGCCAACCCTGACTCGACTCGACAGCGCCCAGCCCGATTTCCAGGCGCGCCTTGCCCGACTCTTGCAATTCGACGACGCGACCGATGCCTCCATCGAGGCGACGGTCGCCGCCATCCTGCAGGACGTCAAAACCCGCGGCGATGCTGCCGTGCTCGAATACACCGCGCGTTTCGACCGCCTGCCGGCGGCAACGCTCGCCAGCCTGGAACTTGGCCGCGCCGAGCTCCAGGCGGCGCTGGATGCCTTGCCAGCCGATACCCGCATTGCGCTTGAAGCTGCGGCCGAAAGGGTGCGCCGCTATCACGAGAAACAGATTCAGACGTCCTGGACGTATACCGAGGACGACGGCACGGTGCTGGGCCAGCAAATCACCCCGCTCGACCGCGTGGGCCTTTACGTGCCGGGCGGCAAGGCGGCTTATCCTTCCTCGGTGCTGATGAACGCCATTCCGGCCAAGGTGGCGGGCGTGGGCGAACTCGTGATGGTGGTGCCGACCCCGGGCGGCGAGAAGAATCCGCTGGTGCTGGCGGCCGCCGCGATCGCCGGGGTGGATCGCGTGTTCACCATCGGCGGCGCGCAGGCCGTGGCGGCACTCGCCTACGGCACCGAAACCGTGCCGCAGGTCGACAAGATCGTCGGCCCCGGCAATGCCTACGTGGCGGCAGCCAAGCGTCGCGTGTTCGGCACGGTCGGCATCGACATGATTGCCGGCCCGTCGGAAATCCTGGTGATCGCCGATGGCACCACGCCGGCGGAATGGGTGGCGATGGATCTCTTTTCGCAGGCCGAGCACGACGAACTGGCGCAGTCCATCCTGCTTTCGCCCGACGCGGCCTACCTTGATGCAGTGGCGGCGGCCATCGACAAACTGATCGGGGAGATGCCGCGCAGCGAAGTGATCCGCACCTCGCTCACCAACCGCGGCGCGCTCATCAAGACACGCGATCTCGACGACGCAGCAGCGATCTGCAACACCATAGCGCCCGAGCATCTGGAGGTTTCGGTCGCCGATCCCGAGGCACTCTTGCCCAAACTGCGCCACGCCGGCGCGATCTTCATGGGCAAGCACACCTGCGAGGCGCTGGGCGACTACTGCGCCGGGCCCAACCACGTGCTGCCGACTTCGCGCACCGCGCGCTTCTCGTCGCCGCTGGGCGTGTACGACTTCCAGAAGCGCAGCAGTCTGATCCATGTCTCGCCGGCCGGCGCGCAGACCCTGGGGCGGATTGCGGCCACACTGGCTTATGGCGAAGGGCTGCAGGCGCATGCGCGTTCCGCCGAGTACCGCCTGACGCACCCATGAGCCGCGCCAGACCATGAGCCAATACTGGAGCGCCGTGGTGCGCGGTCTGACGCCCTATGTGCCGGGCGAGCAGCCGAAGCTGGCCAAGCTCATCAAGCTCAATACCAATGAAAACCCCTACGGGCCGAGCCCGAAGGTGCTCGAAGCCGTGCGCGCCGAAGCGGCCGAGTCGCTGCGCCTGTATCCCGACCCCAATTCCGACCGGCTGCGTGCTGGCATCGCCGCCTATCATGGCGTCGCGCCGGATCAGGTGTTCGTCGGCAACGGCTCGGACGAGGTGCTGGCGCATGCCTTTCTGGCGCTGCTGAAGCACGAGCGGCCGATCCTGTTTCCGGACATCACCTACAGCTTCTACCCAGTGTATTGCGGGCTGTACGAGATCGCGCACCGGGCGGTTCCGTTGACCGATACTTTCGAGATTCGCGTCGACGACTACTTCGTGCCCAACGGCGGCATCATTTTTCCCAATCCCAACGCGCCGACCGGTCGCCTGCTGGCGCGTGCGGAGATCGAACGCCTGCTCGCCGGCAACCCCGATTCGGTGGTGGTGATCGACGAGGCCTACATCGATTTCGGCGGCGAGTCGGCGGTGTGCCTGGTGGCGCGCCATCCGCAACTGCTGGTGACGCGAACCCTGTCCAAGTCGCATGCGCTGGCCGGCTTGCGCGTGGGCTACGCCATTGGTCAGCCGCATCTCATCGAGGCGCTCAACCGGGTGAAGGACAGCTTCAATTCCTATCCGCTCGACCGTTTCGCGCAGGCGGGCGCGCTGGCGTCTGTCGAAGACCACG
The DNA here is from genome assembly GCA_020217265.1 of Thiobacillus sp. GTDB lineage: Bacteria > Pseudomonadota > Gammaproteobacteria > Burkholderiales > Thiobacillaceae > Thiobacillus. The sequence goes on from JAIWOS010000026.1 coordinate 7,657, forward strand.
CGTACTTCGAATCGATCTGCGCGAAAGTGGTGGCGACGCGTACCCAGCTGGTGGCCGGAATGGAACAGCTGGGTTTCGAGGTGCTGCCGTCGGCGGCCAACTTCATCTTTGCGCGCCACCCGGCGCACGACGGCGCGGCGCTGGCTGCGGCCCTGCGCGAGCGCAGCATCATCGTGCGGCATTTCCGCAATCCCGCCCGCATTTCGCCTTTTCTGCGCATTACCGTGGGTACTGACGCGGAGAGCGACGCGCTGCTCACGGCCCTGAAAGCATTGTGCTGAAAGCCCGCCCGGCCTGCTAGAATCCTTTTAAAGCATCGAATCCCGACGCCATGCGCACCGCACAAGTCAGCCGCAACACCCTCGAAACCCGGATCACGGTCAACCTCAACCTCGACGGGGCCGGCCTTAGCAAGCTCGCCACCGGCGTGCCTTTTCTCGACCACATGCTCGACCAGATCGCGCGCCATGGCCTGATCGATCTCGACATCCAGGCCGAAGGCGATCTGCACATCGACGCCCACCACACGGTCGAAGATACAGGCATCACGCTGGGCCAGGCCTTTGCGCAGGCGCTTGGCGACAAGAAGGGCATCCGCCGCTACGGCCATGCCTATGTGCCGCTCGACGAGGCGCTCTCCCGGGTGGTGATCGACCTGTCGGGGCGCCCCGGGCTCGAATACCACGTCGATTACACCCGTGCTCGCATCGGCGAATTCGACGTCGATCTGTTCCTCGAATTCTTCCGCGGCTTCGTCAACCATGCCGCGGTGACGCTGCACATCGACAACCTGCGCGGCATCAACGCCCACCACCAGGCCGAAACCATTTTCAAGGCTTTCGGCCGTGCGCTGCGCATGGCAGTCGAGCCCGACCCGCGCATGGCGGGCGTGATGCCTTCCACGAAAGGCAGACTTTGATGGCGGTCGACATCGCAGTCATCGATTACGGCATGGGCAACCTGCGCTCGGTGTCCAAGGCCATCGAGCACGTCGCGCCGGCGATGAACGTGGTCGTGACCGCCGATCCGGCGGTAATTGCCGCCGCCGGCCGCGTGGTGTTTCCCGGCCAGGGCGCCGCGCCCGACTGCATGCGCGAGATCGACGCACGCGGCCTGCGCTCGGTGATCGTCGAAGCGGCGAAAAGCAAACCGTTCCTCGGCATCTGCATGGGCATGCAGGTGCTCTTCGAACACAGCGAGGAAGGCGATACCGACTGCCTCGGCATTTTTCCCGGCAGCGTGCAGCGCTTTCCGGCCGATGCGATGCTTGACGACAAGGGCGGCAAGCTTAAAGTGCCGCACATGGGCTGGAACAACGTGCACCAGGCGATGCCGCACCCGCTGTGGACGGGCATCGAGGAAGGCGCGCGCTTCTACTTCGTGCACAGCTATTTCGTGCAGCCGACCTCGCCCGACCTGATCGCGGGATTTTCGCACTATCCCTTTCCGTTCACCTGCGCGGTGGCCTCGGATAACATCTTTGCCGTGCAGTTCCACCCGGAAAAAAGCCAGAATGCTGGCCTTGCCCTGCTCGGCAATTTCGCAACCTGGAACCCGGGCGAACATGCATCCGCCTGTGATCTGTCCGGCGCGGCCTGCGCCTAATTCTTCTTTCGTACGACCATGCTGATCATTCCTGCTATCGACCTCAAGGACGGCCACTGCGTGCGCCTGGAACAGGGCGAAATGGACCGCGCCACCGTGTTCTCCGATGATCCGGCGGCGACCGCGAAACACTGGCAGGCGCAGGGTGCGCGCCGTCTGCACCTGGTCGATCTCAACGGCGCGTTTGCCGGCAAGCCGATCAACGACGATGCGATCCGTTCCATCGTCGACGCCGTGGGCGACACCATGCCCGTGCAGCTGGGCGGGGGCATTCGCGACCTCGCCACCATCGAGCGCTACCTCGACGACGGCGTGCGCTACGTCATCATCGGCACCGCGGCGGTGAAGAATCCCGGCTTCCTGCACGAAGCCTGCGACGCCTTCCCAGGCCACGTGATGGTGGGACTGGATGCGAAAGACGGCAAGGTGGCGGTCGAAGGCTGGTCGAAGATCACTGGTCACGATGTGATCGATCTTGCCAAGCGCTTCGAGGGCTACGGCGTCGAAGCGGTGATCTACACCGACATCGGCCGCGACGGCATGCTCACCGGCGTCAACGTCGATGCGACGCAGCGGCTGGCGCAGGCCTTGTCGATCCCGGTCATCGCCAGCGGTGGCGTCACCAACATCGACGACGTGAAGGCGCTGTCCGCAGTCGCCAAGGATGGCATCATCGGAGCCATCACCGGCCGCGCGATCTATCAGGGTACGCTCGATTTCGCCCAGGCACAGAAGCTTGCTGACGAGCTGGCCGGCGGCGTGTTCGGCGTCTGAACCCCTCACATGCTCGCCAAGCGCATCATTCCCTGTCTCGACGTCACTGACGGCCGGGTCGTCAAGGGCGTCAACTTCGTCGAACTGAAGGACGCGGGCGATCCGGTCGAGATTGCCCGCCGCTACAACGAGGCGGGTGCCGACGAACTGACCTTCCTCGACATCACCGCGTCGTCCGACAACCGCGATCTCATCCTGCACATCATCGAGGCGGTGGCGAGCGAAGTCTTCATCCCGCTTACCGTCGGCGGCGGCGTGCGCGCCGTTGCCGACGTCCAGCGCCTGCTCAACGCCGGGGCCGACAAGGTCAGCATCAACACCTCGGCGGTGACGAACCCGCAACTGGTGAAGGACGCGGCCGACCGTTACGGCAGCCAGTGCATCGTCGTCGCCATCGACGCCAAGCGCGTGAATGACCACTGGGAAGTCTTCACTCATGGCGGACGCCGTGCCACGGGCCTCGATGCCGTCGAGTGGGCGAAGAAAATGGAAACGCTGGGCGCGGGCGAACTGCTGCTGACCTCGATGGATCGCGACGGCACCAAGAGCGGCTTCGATCTGGCGCTCACCCGTGCGATTTCTGACGCGGTCTCGATTCCCATCATCGCCAGCGGTGGCGTGGGCAATCTCCAGCACCTGGTCGATGGCGTGCGCGAAGGCCACGCCGACGCGGTACTGGCGGCCAGCATCTTCCACTTCGGCGAGTACGGCATCGACGAAGCGAAGAAATACATGCGTCAGCACGGTATCGAGGTGCGCCTGTGAACACCGCGATCGACGCCGGCTGGCTCGACGCCGTGAAGTGGGATGCCCAGGGCCTGGTGCCGGCCATTGCGCAGGATGCGGCCACGGGCGACATCCTGATGGTGGCGTGGATGAATCGCGAGGCGCTGGCCGAGACCGCGCGCACGATGCGCGGCGTGTACTTTTCCCGCTCGCGCAAGCGCCTGTGGCGCAAGGGCGAGGAATCGGGGCATGTTCAGATCGTCAGTGAAATCCGGCTCGACTGCGACAACGACGTGGTGCTGTTGAAGATCGAACAAGTGGGCGGGATCGCGTGTCATACGGGACGGCGTTCGTGCTTTTATCAGAAGCTGGTCGGCAGCGACTGGGTCGCGACGGACCCCGTGCTCAAGAACCCCGACGAGATCTACCGATGAGCGACATCCTCGACCGCCTGGGGGAAACCCTGGAAGCCCGCAAGAACGCGTCGCCGGACAGTTCCTACGTCGCGAAGCTCTATGCTAAGGGCACCGACGCCATCCTGAAGAAGATCGGCGAGGAGGCGACCGAAACCGTGATGGCGGCCAAGGACGGGCAGGCCGAAAAGATCATCTACGAGGTCGCCGATTTGTGGTTTCATACCTGCGTGTTGCTGGCGCATGCAGGTCTGAAGCCCTCCGACGTCCTGAACGAACTGGCGCGCCGTGAGGGCTTGTCCGGGCTGGTCGAAAAGGCAAACCGCAATGAGTGACTGCATCTTCTGCAAAATCGTCGCCGGCGAGATTCCGTCCGGCAAGGTGTACGAAGACGACGAAGTGCTGGCGTTCCACGACATTCATCCGTTCGCGCGGGTGCACTTTCTGATCATTCCGAAGGTGCACATCGCGACCCTGGCCGACGCGACGCCCGAGCACGAACGCCTGTTGGGCAGGATGCTGCTGCTGGCGCCCAGGCTGGCCAAGGAACAAGGGCTCGACGCCGGCTTCAAGACCCTGATCAATACCGGTCGTGGCGGCGGGCAGGAAGTGTTTCACATCCACATTCACGTATTCGGCGGCGGCGATCCCGTACGCCGGCCCTAATCCAAAAGGAGACTTCTCATGGGTAGCTTCAGCATCTGGCATTGGCTGATCGTTCTGGTGGTCGTGCTGCTGATTTTCGGCACCAAGAAACTGCGCAACATCGGCAGCGATCTGGGCGGCGCGGTCAAGGGCTTCAAGGAAGGCATGAAAGAAGATGCGCCCAAGCTTTCCGAAGGCGATCGCGGCGGACATACCATCGACGCAGAAGTCAAGGACAAGCAGCAGAGCTGACTGAATGCAAGTCGAAAGCGCAGTTTGCAGGGCCTGCCTTGCCACTTGCAGCGACAAGTCTTGTAACTGAACCATGTTCGATATCGGTTTTTCCGAACTCGTCGTCATCGGGGTGGTGGCCCTGATCGTCATCGGACCCGAGCGCCTGCCCAAGGTGGCGCGCACGGCCGGGCATCTCTACGGGCGCCTGCAACGCTATGTCACTACTGTGAAATCCGATATCAGCCGGGAAATCCAGCTCGACGAAATGCGCAAGGCGGGGCAGTCCTTCAAGGCGTCGATCGAATCGGCCGCAAGCGGCGTCGAGCAGCAGGCGACGGTGGTGGACGAATACCTGCGCAAGGAGGCGAGCAACGTCGACAAGGTCATGGCCGCGATGGCAACGACGATGAGCGAACGGCCACCTAGCGAAACCCTGCCTGTAACGCCGGCGCCGGATCATCACGTGGCTGCGCAGCAAAGCCTGCCGCTCGACGAGCCTGACCAGAACCCTGCGCCGCAGTCGGGCAAGTCTGCATGAGCGACCAGGAAGACACCTTCATCTCGCACCTGATCGAGATGCGCGACCGCTTGCTGCGTGCGGTGCTCGGCGTGGTCATTCTGTTCGTCTGCCTGTTTCCCTGGGCCAAGGACTTGTATGCGCTGCTGGCCAAACCGCTGCTCGCGGTGCTGCCCAAGGGCGGCCAGATGATCGCCACCGAAGTCACAACCCCGTTCTTCGTGCCGATGAAAGTCACCCTCATGGTGGCTTTTCTGCTGGCGTTGCCGTGGGTGCTCTATCAAGCCTGGGCGTTCATTGCGCCCGGGTTGTACCGGCACGAAAAGCGCATCGGCGTGCCGCTGGTGATCGCGAGCGTGGTGCTGTTCCTGACCGGCATGGCGTTCGCCTATTTCCTGGTGTTTCCCGTCGTGTTCGGCTTCATCGTGGGCGTCGCCCCTGCGGGAGTCGCGGTGATGACCGACATCGGCAAATACCTCGATTTCGTCATGACGCTGTTCATCGCATTCGGCGTGACTTTCGAAGTGCCGGTCGCCGTCGTGCTGCTCGTGAAGATGGGCATGGTCTCGGTTGCCAAGCTGCGCGAAATCCGGCCATATGTTGTGGTCGGCGCGTTCGTGATCGGCGCGATCTTCACGCCGCCCGACGTCATTTCACAGTTCATGCTGGCGGTGCCGCTGTGGCTGCTGTATGAAATCGGCATCATCGTGGCGGCCATGATCACCAAACCCCGCGCCGAAGCCGAACCGGATTCGGGCTATGTCCCCATGTCGGAAGCAGACATGGACGCCGAACTGGACCGCATCGAGTCCGAATCCCGGGATAAGCCCTGATGTGCACCAAATTGATGCAATAAAACCTGTGATGCACTAGGTTGGCGCATACGACTTCGTGCGTGCTGCCGTGAATCATTGAAAATCAATCACTTGTTGTTTTGGTGCAATTGTTGCTTCAGGCTTCCGGGATTATTCGGGAGGAGCCCTGCATGGATGCGCTGAAATCGGGTAGCGACGTACTGTTTGTATTGCTGGGCGGCATCATGGTGCTGGCCATGCACGCCGGATTTGCCTTTCTCGAACTGGGCACCGTGCGCAAGAAGAACCAGGTCAATGCGCTGGTCAAGATCCTGACCGACTTTTCCATCTCCACCATCGCCTATTTCTTCATCGGCTACAGCATTGCCTATGGCGTGAGCTTCTTTTCCGGCGCCGAAGTCCTGGCGGCGAGAAACGGCTACGACCTCGTCAAATTCTTTTTCCTGCTGACTTTTGCCGCGGCCATCCCGGCCATCGTTTCGGGCGGCATCGCCGAACGCGCGCGTTTCCACCCGCAGTTGGCCGCGACTTTCGCGCTGGTCGGTTTCGTGTATCCCTTCTTCGAGGGCATCGTGTGGAACGGCAACTACGGCCTGCAAGCCTGGCTGGAAGCCGCGACCGGCGCCAGATTCCATGACTTCGCCGGGTCGGTGGTGGTGCACGCGGTGGGCGGCTGGATTGCCTTGCCCGCGGTGCTGCTGCTCGGCGCGCGACGCGGTCGCTACACCCGCGACGGCCTGATCTCGGCGCATCCGCCGTCGAACATTCCCTTCCTGGCGCTGGGCGCGTGGATCCTGACCGTGGGCTGGTTCGGATTCAACGTCATGTCGGCGCAGCTGATCGAATCGGTTTCGGGCCTGGTCGCGGTGAACTCGTTGATGGCGATGGTGGGCGGCACGCTCGCCGCGCTCTTCATCGGCAAGAACGATCCGGGCTTCATCCACAACGGGCCGCTTGCCGGGCTGGTCGCCGTTTGTGCGGGCTCCGACCTGATGCATCCGCTGGGCGCACTGGCGACCGGTGCGATTGCCGGTGCGCTGTTCGTCTGGATGTTCATGGTCACTCAGAACAAGTGGAAGATCGACGACGTGCTGGGCGTATGGCCCTTGCATGGCTTGTGTGGCGCCTGGGGCGGCGTCGCGGCGGGCATTTTCGGCCAGCAGGCGCTGGGCGGCATCGGTGGCGTGAGTTTTGCTGCGCAATTGATCGGTACCCTGGGCGGGATCGCAGTCGCATTGATCGGAAGCCTGGTGGTTTATGGGGCGATCAAGCGTACGGTCGGTCTGCGGCTCGACCCCGAATCAGAGTTCAACGGCGCCGACCTCAGCATTCACAAAGTGTCCGCGACTGCCGAGCGCGAAACCAACTGGTGATGGGGGGTTGCAGGGGCTTCAATGATCCTGATGTCGTTGTAGCTGCCTGAGGTGCTTGCGGCGCTCGAGCTGCAATTGCTCGAGTTGGCGGTCGATCTGCACCACATCCGGATGCTGCTCGGTGTATTTCAACAGCAGTTCGGTCCGCCTGACACGCAATTCAACGGCCTTGTCGTCGAGTCGCTGCAAGTAGGGGTCAGGCTTCGGCACAGGTTTTGGCCTGGGCTTGTTGGGTGTGATCTTTGCGGGTGCCCCGGAAGGCACTGGGGCTGACGACGCCACCCGTGTGGCGGGCTCCGTCTGTTTGACGGACGGCGCGCTGGCAACGATGCGGGGCGGTTCCACCGTGCTCGCTTGTCCTTGCACGAAATGCTCGATCACGATTATGCCGGTTCCGATCAGCAGGAAGACGCCGATCGGGGTGCCGAAGGCGAGTACGCGCAAAGTCCGGGGGATGCGACCGGTGGCCACGCGCGTGGCGGGCGGAATGGCATGGGGGGACGGCATCATCGCGTGCAGGGCAGCAGCCACATCACGGGCGTCGGGACGGGCTGCCGGCGTCTTGCTCAGCATGCGCGCAAGCAGTTCGTTCAGCCCTGGGGGCAACGAGCCCCGCTGAGCCGTGACGGCGGGCGGGGTTTCGTGGATCACGCGATAAACAATGGTCGGCAGGGTGTCGCCGTCGAACGCATAGCGCCCCGTGAGCATTTCGTACAGCACCGCGCCGAGGGAAAAAATGTCCGAGCGACCGTCGACTTCGCGGCCCATCGCCTGTTCGGGCGACATGTAGCGAGGCGAGCCCAGCATCTGGCCAGCCTGGGTCTGATTGCTGTTGACGAGCCGGGCAATGCCGAAATCCGTGAGCTTGATGCGGCCACGCTGTCCGGTGACAACGACATTGGCGGGTTTGATGTCGCGGTGGACGACGCCGTGTTCGTGAGCGAACGCCAGCGCCTCGGCCATTTGCAGTGCGGTCTCCATGGCTAGGGCGGGCGGTAGCGGGCTGCGGTCCATCAGGTCGCGCAGGGTCGAGCCTGGCAGGTATTCCATGGCAATGTAGGCAAGCGTGTCAGTCTCGCCGACGTCGTAAATCGTCACGATATTCGGGTGCGACAGGCGTCCGGCGCTCTGTGCTTCGCGCAGAAAGCGGGCCTCGGCGTCCGGGCCTTCGCCGCGCAGTTGCGCGAGGGGAACGGCCTTGATCGCGACTTCGCGCTCGATCAGCGGATCGAGCGCACGGTAGACCGTGCCCATCGCGCCCTGGCCGATGGCGTCAAGAATTTCGTAACGGCCTATTTTCATCACGGGAAGCGTGGAATTCAGGGCTGGCATTCGACGATCTGTCCACGGATTTCGCGGCTGTCGGGCCCCATCAGATACAGGTACCAGGGCGTCAACTCGTCCGGGGCAGGCAGGGTTTCGGGGGCAAGCCCCGGGTGGGTCCTCGCACGCAGGGTAGTAGCCACCTGGCCGGGGATCAGGGTGTTGATGCGCAGCGTATCTTCCGGGTCGAGTTCGTCGGCCCAGATACGGGTCAGCGTCTCCAGCGCGGATTTTGCCACCGCGTAGCCGCCCCAGAAGGCGCGCGGCCGGTGACCGTGGGTTTCGCCCGTGAATATCACCGACGCATCCGGCGCCTGGCGCAACAGCGGCAGGCAGGCGCGTGTGAGGGCGAAGGGTGCAATGAGGTTGACCCGCATCAGGCTCTGCCACTGATCCAGCGTCTGCAGCGCGAGCGGCGTGAGGCTGTGGAAGAGATGCGCACTGTGCAGCACGCCGTCGAGCCGTTTCAGATGCAGGGCGATGGTGCTGGCGAGCATCTCCAGACCGCGGTCGTCGGCCACCGCAAGATCGAAGGGGAACATGGCGGGTTCCGGCCCGCCGGCCGCGACGATCTCGTCGTACACCGCATCGAGCCGCGCCTCGTCGCGAGCGAGCAGCGCGACGGTGGCACCGTGGCGGGCATACGCCAGACTGGCGGCGCGTCCCAGGCCAGAGCTGGCGCCGGTGACGAGGATGACGCGGTTCGCAAGCAGGTCGGAACGGGGGCGGTAATCTTTCATAAGCGGTCGAGTAAGGCGTGGGCGGATTGTACGCCGCTAGAAGTTGCACTTTCGAGCGTGGCCGGAAACGGTCCGGCGGTGTAATCACCGGCGAGGAACAGGCGCGGATGCGGCGTGCGCACGGACGGGCGCGACAGGCCCGGCGTGCAGGCATAGGTCGCCTGTTTGTCGACGATGGCGCGCCGCCAGTGCGTCGGGCCGGGGGTGGCAAAACGGCGCAATTGCGCTTCGGCCCGGTCGAGCCAGTCGGCGGGCAAATCCCGGGCGGCGCTGGCGACGAAGGCCAGCATGCCGGGCTGGCCGTGACTCTGCCCGCGGTCGAAGACAAACTGTGCCGGGCCGTCGCAGAGCGCGATCAACGGCTGCGACAGCCGGAAGGCCGGGTCGACTTGCACATAAGCGGTGGCGATCGGCAGATAGCGATAGCTGGCGAGCATGCGACGGGCGGCGTCGAGTTCGCGTACATATTCGGCCAGTGCGGCCAGGTGCTGCGGTGCAACGGCGACGATGGCATGGGTGAAACGCAGCGCCTCGTCGGCAATGCGCAGGGTAATCGCGTCGCTGGCCGTCTCGATCGACCGCACCCGGCAACTGGTCCGGACACGGCCACCGAGCGCGGCGATGCGCGCGGCCGCCGGCATAGGAAAGAGCGTGCCGAGATCGCATTTCGGCAACAGGAAATCGCTGTCTGCGCGGCGGCCGCCGAAGGCGGCGCGCACCACCGACACGAACACGCGCGCGCTCGCCAGGGCGGGCGGGGTGTTGAGCGCGGACACGCACAGCGGGTGCCACAGCAGGCGATTGACCGCTTCGGGCTGGTCGCGCGTGAGGGTGGCGACGCTCGTGTCGTCCGCCATGTCCGGTCCCGTCAGCAGGTGCCGCGCCCAACGCGCGGCCGCCCATTTGTCGCGCCAGGCGAGGCCGCGCGCGGCGGCAAAGCCGGCGAGCAGATGAAGCGGCGCCGGCAGGGGAGGGCAGGCGAGCCGGAATGCGGGCGGCTGGTCGACGCGAAGCGGGCGTCGCCACAGCCAAGCCGTCGCGTCGCCTGGTGTTGCTCGGGCGATCAGATCCAGGCAGGACGCATAGGCGCCAAGCAGCAGGTGCTGGCCATTGTCAAGCTTGCGGCCGTCGATTTCCACGCCGCGCGCGCGGCCGCCCAGCGTGCGGCTGGCTTCGAACAGCGTCACCGCCACGCCGGCCTCGGCCAGGGTCAGCGCGGCGGCGCAGCCGGCCCAGCCGCCGCCGATGACCGCTACCGAGGGCTTCACGGAAAGAGCCAGGTGCGGCTGGCAAGCCACAGCTTGCGTAGCGGCGTGAGCGACACCCGCGCACGCAACACGGGAAAGTTGTCGCGACGGATTTCGTCAAGCAGGGTGCGGTAGATCGCAGCCATCGCCAGGCCGGGACGCTGGGCGCGTCGTGCCTGCGCGGGCAGGGCACGCATCGCATTGTCGTAATGGGCGAGGGCGCGTTCGTACTGGAACTGCATGAGTTTCTGGAAGGCAGGCGAGTCCCTGCCCGCGAGCAGATCGCGTTCGGCGACGCCAAAGCGCGCCAATTCATCCTGCGGCAGGTAGATGCGGCCGCGGCGGGCGTCCTCGCCGATGTCGCGAATGATGTTGGTGAGCTGGAACGCAAGCCCCAGTTCGTGCGCATAACGACGCAAGGCGCGGTCGTCCTCGCCGTGCGCGCCGCCAAAAATCGATGCCGCGACTTCGCCGACGACGCCGGCGACACGGAAACAATAGAGGTTCAGAGATTTGAAGTCCGGATAGCGCAAGTACTCGAGATCCATCGCCATGCCGTCGACGATTTCCAGCAGCAGGGCCGGTTCGATGCCGCGTCCCCGTGGCGTATCGGCGAGCGCGCGGGTTGCCGGGTGCTCGGGCACGCCGCGGCCAAAGCGTTCGATCTCGCCGCGCCACCAATCGAGCTTGGCAACGGCGACCTGCCGCTCGTGGCATTCGTCGACCACGTCGTCGAGCTCGCGGCAGAGGGCATAAAAGGCCGTGATGGCATGGCGCGTGTCCGGCGGCAGGAACACGAAGCTGTAGTAGAAACTGGAGCCGCTGGCGGCCGCGCGCTCCTGGCAGTACTGGTGGGGATCCATCTCAGCGCAGCCCGCGGAGCAGCATCATGATCCAGTCGCCCTTCGTCAGCACCGGCCGGTTCGTGAACACGCAGCCCGGGTCGGCGTGCAGCTTGCGCAGGATGGCTTCGCCCCCGCGGATCGTGACGCGGATTTCCAGTCCGATGCGCCCCTTGAGGATGCGGCCGAGCGGGGCGCCGGCCTGCAACAGCTTGCGCGTCCGCTCGATCTGCTTGTGCATCATCATGTGCCACAGCCCGCGGGTGTCGCCGAACGCGATCTGCGTTTCGCTGACATGATGGGCGGCGAGCTCGTCCTGCGGCAGGTAAATGCGGCCTTTCCGGTAATCGAGCGCGATGTCCTGCAGGAAATTGATCAACTGCAGGCTGCTGCAGATCGCGTCGGCGTAGGCCAGATGTCGCGGGTCGTGGTCACCGTAGAGATGCATCATCAGCCGACCCACCGGATTGGCCGAACGCCGGCAATACTCCATGACTTCGCCAAAGCCGGCGTAGCGCGTCTTGGTGACGTCCTGCTCGAAGGCGGACAACAGGTCCCGGAAGGGATCAAGGGGAATGGCGTGGCTGCGAATGGCCTCGGCGAGCGGGCCGAATACCGGATCGGACGGCGTTTCGCCGCGCTCGATGCGATCCAGCTCCTGGCGATAGCCGGCAAGCTGCGCCAGACGCTCGTCGGGCGAAGCATTGCCTTCGTCGGCGATATCGTCCGCACTGCGGGCGAAACGGTAGATGGCCTCGACCGGACGACGCAGCCGTCGCGGCAGCAACCAGGAGGCGACGGGGAAGTTTTCGTAGTGATCGACCGGCACCGGCAATAAAAAATAGAATTGGAATAAAGACTTAAGGCAAGGCCGGGCTGCCTTGGGTGACAGCATCGCTTTGATTATATTACACTTATTGATTGCAGGTTTTGCGGCCAAGCCGCGAGAGTGGCGGAATTGGTAGACGCACTGGATTTAGGTTCCAGCGCCGCAAGGCGTGGGGGTTCGAGTCCCCCC
>JAIWOS010000166.1 GCA_020217265.1 Thiobacillus sp.
CAGGCGAGCAGGCGCCCGGCGCGCGCCAGCAGCCAGTCGCGCGCCAGGGCGTGCGGATCGGCGCCAGGTGCGGCGTAGAGGTGCAGCACCCGGCCGCGCCGGACAGTTTCCGGGAACAGCGCAGGATGGAGTTCCAGGCTGAGCGTCTGGCCCAGATACGATACGGACAGCACGCGCGACGCCGCCTCGCATGGCACCCGCGCCTGCATCTTCTGCCACGCTCGCGTGAGCCACTCGCGCTGGCGAATCACATAGGTCTCGATTTCGTCGCGCGGCGTCCACACGGGCGCGTGGATGCGCACTTCCTGCGGGGTGACGGTGAGCCCCAGCGTGCGGCGACGCCGCGAGCGGCGCAGCGCGTAGGGCACGGCGGCCGCGCCGAGTTGCAGCAGGCCACTATTGGCGCGCGGCAGCAGGGGGCAGCCTCGTCATTTCGGTTTCGATCCAGGCTTCGACGGCGCGGGTGAGTTCTGCCGCGCTCTTGCCGGCGCTGTCGATCGCGGGGCCGATGCGCACGGTGACGGTGCCGGGGCGCTTGATGAAGGCGTTCTTGGGCCACACCTCGCCCGCGTTGTGGGCCACGGGCACCACCGGCGCGCCAGATTCTGCCGCCAGCCAGCTGCCGCCGATGCCGTATTTGCCCTTTTCGCCCGGCGCCACGCGCGTGCCTTCGGGGAACACCAGCACCCAGAACCCTTCCGCCAGTTTGGCCTTGCCCTGGCTCACGATCTGCTTCAGCGCCTCGCGGCCGGCGCTGCGGTCGATGGCGATGGGGTTGAGCAGGCGGAAGCCCCAGCCGAAGAACGGAATTTTCAACAACTCCTGCTTGATGACGGGCGACACCGGCGGAAACAGGCACAGGAACGCCACGGTCTCCCACGCCGACTGATGCTTGGCAAGGATGATCGCCGGCTGCCCGGGCAGATGCTCGATGCCTTCCACCACATAACGGATGCCGAGCACGGCGCGCGCCAGCCAGATCACCAGATGGTTGTAGCGGGTGATGATGCGGTAGCGCGTGCGCGCGGAAAACGGAAAGGTGAACAGGGCCACGAGGCTGAACAGGATCGTCAGCGCCGTCTGCAGCACCGCAAAAACCAGCGAGCGGATCAGGTTCATGCCGCGGCCAGCAGGTGATCGACCACGCAGCTCAGGTCGTCGAACACCGCCGTCTCTTCCGGCAAACCTCCAGCTGCCAGCGTCTTCTTGCCCTTGCCGGTCTGCACCAGCAGGGGCTTCGCCCCCACGCTCGTCGCGGCCAGCAGGTCGCGCAAGGAATCGCCCACCGACGGCACGCCCCTGAGATCGCTGCCGTAGCGCGCGGCAATCTCGTTCAGCATGCCGGCGCGCGGCTTGCGGCATTCGCAGTTCATGTCGGCCGCGTGCGGGCAGTAGAACACCGCCTCGATGCGCCCGCCCGCCTGTGCAACCGCCTTGTGCATCTTGGCGTGAATGGCGTTCAGCGTCGCCATCTCGAACAGTCCGCGCGCAAGGCCCGACTGATTGGTCGCCACCACCACGCGCCAGCCCTCGCGCGTCAGCCGCGCGATCGCTTCCAGGCTGCCGGGAATGGGTTTCCATTCGTCCGGCGACTTGATGAACTGGTCGGAGTCGAAGTTGATGACGCCGTCGCGGTCGAGAATGATGAGCTTCATGAACGAAATGTTACGCCGCCAGCCGCGACAAGTCTGCCACCCGGTTCATCGTCTGATGCAACTGGTTCAGCAGCGCCAGGCGGTTGGCCTTGAGCGCGGGGTCGTCGGCGTTGACCATCACCTTGTCGAAGAAGGCATCGACCGGGGTTTTAAGCGCGGCGAGCTTCTGCAGCGAGGCGGTGTAGTCGCCGGCTTCGAAGGCGACGGTCGCCTGCGGGGCGATCTCGCGCAAGGCCGCGAACAGGGCGCGCTCCGCGTCCTCCACGAAGCGCGCCGGGTCGGCCTCGCCACCCACTTCGCCCTCGGCTTTCTTCAGAATATTGCCAACGCGCTTGTTGGCGGCGGCGAGGCTGGGGGACTCGGGCAATTGCGCGAATTCACGCACAGCACGAATCCGCTTCACGACTTCATGCAGAGGCGGCATGTTGGCAAACACGGCCGCCACTGCTTCCAGACCGAATACCGGCGCCAGCTGATTCGCATTGCGCTCGTAAATGAAGAGTTTCATTTCCTCGGCGACGTTCTCGGCAAGTAGACCTTGGGGGAACACGGACAAGCTGAAAGCGATCAGCTCATCGAGATCAAGGCGCAGCTCCGTCCCCTGTAAACCCGATACGCCGCCGAGCAGCTGGAATGACTTGATGACTGACAACGCATGACGACGCAAGGCAAACGGGTCCTTATCGCCAGTGGGCTTCAAACCAATGCCCCATATGCCTACCAGCGTCTCCATGCGGTCAGCGATCTGCAAAACTTCACTGATGAGATTGGAAACATCTTCCGTCTCGTTGCGGCGTACGAGGTACTGGTCGGCGATCGCCTGGGCAACGCGTTCATCCTCGCCATCGTGACGCGCGTAGTAGCCGCCCATGATGCCCTGCAGCTCGGGAAACTCTCCGACCATCTCGGTCAGCAGATCGGCCTTGGCAAGCTGCGCGGCACGGTCGGCCAGATCGACATCGGCATCGACTTTTTCGGCCACCCATCGCGCAATCGCCCGCACCCGCTCGACCCGCTCGCCCTGCGTGCCAAGCTTGTTGTGATACACCACTTTCGCCAACCCTGGCACCCGCGATTCCAGCGTCTTCTTCCGGTCCTGGTCGAAAAAGAACTTGGCGTCGGCGAGCCGTGGCCGCACCACGCGCTCGTTGCCGCCGATCACGGCCGTGGCGTCGGCCGGCGCGATGTTGGAGACGATGAGGAATTTGTTGGTGAGCTTGCCGGCCGCATCCAGCAGCGGGAAATACTTCTGGTTCGCCTTCATGGTGAGGATGAGGCATTCCTGCGGCACGTCGAGAAAGCCTGCCTCGAACTGGCCGACGAGCACGTTCGGCTTTTCCACCAGCGCGGTGACTTCATCCAGCAGCGCGTCATCGTCCACGGGGACGAGCCCCAGCGGCGCAGCGGCGGCCTGCAATTGCCGCACGATTTCCGCACGGCGGTCAGCGAAGCTGGCGATCACCGCACCTTCGTCGCGCAATTGCGCGGCGTAGCTGTCGGCATCGCGCAGCGTGATCGTCAGCTGCTTCGCTTCGAAGCGGTGTCCCTGCGTGGCGCGGCCAGCGTCCAGTCCCAGCACAGACACCGGCACGACGTCGGCCCCGTGCAACGCGACGAGGCCGTGTACCGGGCGCACGAAGTTGACCGTGGTCCAGCCGTCGGCAAGCTGGTAGCTCATCACCTTGGGGATCGGCAGTTTCGCCATCGCGGCTTCGAGCGCTTTCTGCAAGCCTTCTGCGAGCGTTGCACCGGGAGCGACACTGTCGTGGAACAGGGCTTCATTCTTGCCCTCGCCTTCGCGCCGCAACCCGCTCACTGCGGATGCATCGGCCCCCAGCGCCGCCAGGCGCTTCAGCAGCGCCGGCGTCGGCTGGCCAGTGGCATCGAGGCCGACCGACACCGGCATCAGCTTGGTGGAAACAGGCTTGTCGGCGGCGCGCGCCCGCACGTTCTCGATATGCGCGCCGAGCCGGCGCGGCGAGGCGAAGTTGACGACCGTCGCGTGTGCTTCGGCCAACCCCTGCGCGATGAGGCTTTCGGCCAGCGCGGCGGCAAAGGCTTCGCCCAGCTTTTTCAGCGCCTTGGGCGGCAGTTCTTCGGTGAAGAGTTCGACCAGGAGATTCTGCATGGTCATCATGCCGCCTCCTTCTTGGCGAGCTGGGCCTGCACGTCCTCGGCCCACGCACGCGGCGCCATCGGAAAGCCCAGCCGCGCGCGGCTATCGAGATAGCTCTTCGCCACGCTGCGCGCCAGATTGCGGATACGGCCGATGTAGGCGGCGCGCTCGGTCACCGAGATCGCCCCGCGCGCGTCGAGCAGGTTGAAGGTGTGTGCGGCTTTCAGTACCTGTTCGTACGCCGGCAGCGCGAGCTGCGCCGCCATCAGTTCCTGCGCCTTCTTCTCGTGGGCAGCAAAGGCCGTCAACAGAAACTCGACGTCGCTGTGCTCGAAGTTGTAGGTCGACTGCTCGACCTCGTTCTGGTGGTAGACGTCGCGGTAGGTGAGGCCCTCGGTCCACACGAGGTCGTACACGCTTTCCACACCCTGCAGGTACATCGCCAGCCGCTCCAGACCGTAGGTGATCTCGCCGGTGATCGGCTTCACGTCGATGCCGCCAACCTGCTGGAAGTAGGTGAACTGGGTGACTTCCATGCCGTTCAGCCACACCTCCCAGCCCAGCCCCCACGCACCGAGCGTGGGGTTCTCCCAGTCGTCCTCCACGAAGCGCACGTCGTTCTTTTTCAGGTCGAAGCCCAGCGCTTCGAGCGAGCCCAGATACAGCTCCAGAATGTCCGCCGGCGCGGGTTTCAGCACCACCTGGAATTGGTAGTAATGCTGCAACCGGTTCGGGTTGTCGCCGTAGCGGCCGTCCTTGGGCCGGCGGCTGGGTTGCACGTAGGCGGCCTTCCACGGCTCGGGCCCCAGCGCGCGCAGGAAGGTGGCGGTGTGGCTGGTGCCCGCGCCGACCTCCATGTCGTAGGGTTGCAACAGCGCGCAACCGCGCTCGGCCCAGTAGCGCTGCAGGGTGAGGATGATGTCCTGGAAGGTGGGTTTCACGGCGGCTGGACGTAGTCGGAAAGCCGCGATTTTAGCGTGCTTGGGTAAGGTTTGGATTCTACCCGGCTGTATGCAACGGCAAACGCACACTGAACATCGACCCCTTGCCGATGCGGGAACACACCTTGACCTCGTGCCCAAGCAATTCGGCCTGGCGTTGTACCAGGGCGAGGCCAAGTCCGTGCCCAACGTCGGCGTCGGAAGCCGTGTCGTCGAAGCGCCGGTAGGCTTCGAACAGCATGGGGATGCGTTCTTCGGGTATGCCGGGCCCGGTGTCGTACACCTGGATTTCGATGGCATCGCCGCGCCGCCGCGCGCCGATCAAAACGCCACCGCGCGACGTGTAACGCACGGCATTACCCACCAGGTTGTCGAGGATGGACTGAAGCATTTTCTGGTCGCTGACCACCACGCCGTCCGTCGCGACAAAGCGCAGGCGCAGACCTTTTTCACTGGCCAGTTGTGCCTGCTGGTTGCGGGTGGATTCGAACAGGTTGGCCAGACGGATGGCGCGCCGATGCGGCCTGACTTCTCCCGCTTCGAGGCGGGAAAGTTCCAGCAGACGGCCAATCTGGCTATTGACTGACGCCAGTGCAAGTCCTGTCTTGTCGGCCAGGCTCCGCAGTGACTCACCCAGCGGGTCGGGCTGCTGACGGGCGATCTTGTGCAGATAAGCGTTGAACATGCCCATTGCCTGAACCGGCTGGCGCAGGTCATGGCTCACACCCGCCAGGAAGAGCGAGCGCGATCGGCTGAGTGCCTGCTGCTCCGCGACCAGGCCTTCTTTTTCCAGTTGCAGGCGGTAGGCCTGCCATAGCGCCCGGTGCGTAACGCGGTTATAGGCGAGCAGCACCAGCATGTAGGCAAGGACAGTCAGCCCGCCGGCAAGATAAACCGCCGTGCCTATCCACAGCGATTTTGCGACGTAGGGTATCAGGATCGTCAAAACGTAAACGGGAAACGCGGCGCGCAGACTCGACAAAGGCGTAACCGCCCCCCCGGTCATTCCGACCAGGGTGGCGGTGGTGAAAAAATCGAGTGGGGTGTTCTCACCCTTGAACACCAGCAAGACCAGGCTGCCCCAGGCCAGACCGCTGATGCCCACCAGCACGATGGCCTGCCGTTCGGCACGCCGCAGCGTGTTTGCGTCCATCCGGGCCAGTCGAGGCCTGACCCAAAGCAACCAGCGTGCGCGCAAGGCAATGGCACACACTTGCACGGCCAGCCAGCCCCAGAGTGTCACATCGCCTGTTTCATTGACGAAATAGGCCGTACAGAGCAAACCCACTATCAGATAGGCCAGCAGATTGACCGGGGTATGCCGCACCAGCAGTCCCAGCAAAAGCCGTCGGGTTTCAAGATCGAGCGAAGCGCTGTCGGCCATGGGTAAACGGGGCGCGAAACCGGGCCTGAAAGGCGGCCGAACGGCATGCCGGGAAGATTACAATCAACGGCACTTTACGGGACATACGCCATGTGCGACAAGATCAGCATCGTCATTGCCGACGACCACCGACTGGTACGCGAAGGCATGCGCCTGCTCCTGGCAAGCGAGCCCGATTTCGAGGTGCTGGCGGGAGCGGGTGACGGCCACGAAGCCCTGCGACTCGCGCGTGAATTGAGGCCGGATGTACTGGTGCTCGATCTGGGCCTGCCCGGGATTGACGGACTGGCGGTGGCGCGCCAACTGATCCAGGAACGCTGTCCGTGCCGTCTGCTGGCCCTGTCGGCCCGTATGGATGCTGCCTCGGTGCGTACCGCGCTGGCTTACGGCATGAGCGGTTACATCCCCAAAAGCGACGACAGTCTGGAACTGATCTCTGCCATCCGCACCGTGGCTGCGGGAGGGCACAGTTACAGTGCCAGCATCCTGCATCTGCTCGAAGTGGATTCGAACCAGCCCGCTTACACCATCACGCCCCGCGAGCGCGAAATTCTGGGGTGTGTCGCCCAAGGTCTCTCCAGCAAGCAGATTGCCGCGCAACTCCGGATCAGCGTGGCCACGGTGCACAAGCATCGCGAAAACCTTGGCCGGAAACTGGGCACGCGCAATGCCGCCGAACTGGCGGCTTACGCCATGCTTCACGGCATGGGTCTGAATTGAGCCGGGCTGAAGCCCCAGCGCGGGTACGAAATTTTGCGTATTTCGTCGCACACAACCGGATGATGCAATACGCCATCCCAACTGCCTGCCTGTCCGATCATGCCTATCCGGGAGTCCCTGGCACGACTTCACCTGTTACATGCGAGCGTCGCACTGCTGATGCTCTGGCATGTCCCGGCTTTTAGCGGTGAAGTTTGTGACTCCGTGGGAACGACGGGCGACAACGGCAGCACGGCCAACGGTGGCAGTGCATTTTCCTGCGGGGAGGACAACACGGCGGATGGATCTTTCGGGGTTTCGGTTGGCCGGAACAATCGGGCTGCCGGCACGGCCAGCAGCGCGTTCGGCAACGCGAGTTGGGCTCTGGGGGATAGCAGCACGGCTGTAGGCCATTACAGCACGGCCTATGGCAACGATAGCAGTGTTTTCGGCGCGTCAAACCAGGCGCTATCTGATGGGGCCATGGCCCTGGGCCAATACAACTATGCTTATGCAACGAACAGTAGCGCAGTAGGCGCATCCAACACGGTACATGGCGTAGCCAGCAATGCGTTCGGCACCAGCAACCTTGCCTATGCCGATTACAGTCTGGCCCTGGGGGTCAGGGCAGTCATCGCGCCGGGGGCGACCTCTTCCATCGCGATTGGCGGCGGGGGTCCGGCTGCCTCCGGAGCCAACATCAACGCCAATGCCGTCTCCGCGATAGCCATCGGCAGCAACGTCAATGTGAGCGAGGGAGCCAGCCATGCCATCGCCATGGGCACCAACAGCACCGCGGGCGGGGTGGGCAGCATTGCCATGGGGTATGCGGCGACAGCAAGTCAATTGGATGGCATAGCCATCGGTTCCTTCAGCCAGGCCCAGGCCGGTGCCAGCCTCGCGCTGGGGGAGGCGACGGTTGCCAGCCAGATGTATTCCGTAGCGATCGGTTCCAGCAGCCAAGCCCAGGCAGTCGGGAGCGTAACGCTTGGCAAGGCCAACTTCGCCCAGGCGGATTTCAGTCTGGCCCTGGGATCGACCGCAATAACGAGCGCCGGCGCCAGCGGAGCGATTGCCATTGGTGGGGGCAACCTGACGCCCGGCTCCGGCGCCAGCATCGGTGCCAATGCCGTCTCCGCGATAGCGATCGGCAGCCGGGTAAACGTGGGGGAAGACGCCAGCCACGCCATCGCCATGGGCAGCGACAGTTCCGCAATCGGTGTCGGCAGTATCGCGCTGGGACAGGGTGCCAGCGCGGCGCAAGACAGCGCGCTGGCTATTGGTGTCAACAGCTCGGCGCAGTCGAGCGGCAGCATCGCGCTGGGCCTGAACGCTGCGGCGGTGCAATCCAATTCCGTGGCCATCGGCAGCAACGCCGTCGCGGTGTCGTCCGTGGCAGTCGGAACAGGCGCGCAGGCAACCGGCACCAACACCACCGCACTGGGCGACAACGCTCTCGCCGCCGGGAATCTCTCCGTGGCGCTGGGCAACAACGCCCAGGCCATGCACGACAATAGCGTCGCGCTCGGCAATGCCAGCCTGACCAGCGATGCCAATACGGTCAGCGTCGGCAGCGCGGGCAACGAGCGGCGCGTCACCAACGTCGCGGGGCCGGTGAATGCCACCGACGCGGTGAACAAGCAGTACGTGGATACGCTGATCAGCACAGGCAGCAGCGATACGCTGCTGCAAGCCAACGCCTACACCGATCAGCAGATCGGCGCGCTGCGCAAGGAGGCGTTTCGCGGGATTGCCCAGGCAGCGGCGCTGATTCCCCTTGCGCCGGCCGGGGCGGGCGAAACGACTGTAAACGTCGGCGTCGCAACCTATGGCGGGGAAACCGGCGGCGGCATCGCCGTCGCACACCAGTTGGGGAGCCGCCTGAATCTCAATGGCGGGGTGGGGTTTTCCAGCGGTGGCAAGAGCCTCGTTCGAGCCGGGATGGGATGGCGGTTCTGATGGATAGCCGTCCAATGCAATACCTCCGGCGTGGACTGATGGCAGGCGGATTGTTGCTTGCCTCGGGCGCGTGGGCGCAGACGCAGCCGCTACCGCCCATGAAGCTCGATGCCCAGTTCCGGGGCGTATTTCAGGACACGGTGATCCAACGCTGGGTCGACCCGCAAACCGGAGTGATGTGTTACCTCTACATTCCCGTGAAAGTGCCCAATCAGCAGCAACCGGATGGTCTGGTGATCTATGGGGCGAACACGCTCGGCAGCCTCAGCTGCGTACCGCCCCCTGCCCAGGGCAGATCCGAACCCCGGGACGACGCCCCCAAGACACGCCGTTGAGCCAGTGTTTCAGGCGGATGTCGTGCATGGATACGTCCTCCTGATTTTCATCAGCCAAACCTGCACTCAGGAGCCCCCATGTCCACCCCGCCCTCGATCCTTGTGACGCGACACCGTGTGCTTACCAGGTTGCGGACTCCGGCCAGCAACCTGGCCTTAGCCCTGGCTGCTGTGCTGATCGCGCCTGCCGTGCCGGGCTGGGCTGGGTCGGTGGACGGCGGTTCAGCCACCGCAACCGATACGGTTGCCGTTGGCCCCGGCAGCACGGCCAGTGCGAATGGAGGCACAGCCGTCGGCGTCAGCAGCACGGCCAGCGGCGCGGCCAACACCGCCATCGGCTACAGCAGCACGGCCAGCGCCGGTTTCGGTGCTGCCACGGCCGTCGGTGCCGGCAGCACGGCCAGCGCGGCCAACAGCACGGTCATCGGGGCCGGCAGTGTCGCCAGCGGCTTCGCCGCCACGGTCAGCGGCAGCTTCAGCCTGGCCATCGGCGCCTACAGCACGACAGGCGGCAACGGTAGCGCAGCCGCTGGTTTTGCCAGCCTGGCCAGTGGCGCCTTCAGTCTGGCCAGCGGCAATGGCGACATTGCCCTGGGCGGACAGGCCAGCACGCTCAATGTCAGCGGCCAAACCACGGGCAACATCGCCATTGGCGCTTCGACAGGGAGCGCGGGGGCCATTCCCGTCCTCGGTGGAACACCGGCTCTCGGCGGGACTCCGACCACCGCCAACGGTGGCAATTCGATTGCGATCGGCACCGGAGCGCAATCAACCGGCAACAACTCGGTGGCGCTGGGGGCGGGCAGCGACGATGGCGGACAGGCCAACGTGGTGAGCGTCGGCAGCAGCGGGGCTGAACGCAAGATCCTCCATGTGGCCAACGGCTCGATAGCCGCGAACAGCACCGATGCCGTCAATGGCAGCCAGCTTTATGGCGTGCAGCAGGCGGCCTATGCCTACACGGATGCGCAGCTCAAGGCGGCCGACGACCGCGCCAACCGGGGGATTGCCTCCGCTGTGGCGCTTTCTGGCGCAATTCCGCGCTTTGGTGCCACGGGCAACAGCCTTGCGGTCGGGGTGGGCTCTTACGGTGGACAGTCGGCCCTGGCACTGCAATACGCCCGCCGTTTCGACTTCAATGATCGTACGCCGATGATCGCCTCGATGGGCGCTGCATCCGCCACCGGTGGCGGCACCGCCGTTCACGGCAGCCTGAGTTTCGGCTGGTGAATCCGGCCAGCCGTGCATCTTTCCGGTAGTTCCCGTATCTCGACGGGACGATCGGAACCATCGCACTAAAGACAGTCCTTCCGGAGAGCCAAATGATCGATCAACCGCGCAAATGCGCTTTGCCCGCCCGATGCGTATTGCTGTCCACAGTGCATGTGGCTTTATCTGTCTCCGCGGCTGGGGCCATGCTATTGGCAGCGGGTTCGGTCCATGCCGGTTCGGTCTGCGACGCCGACGGTTCCGGCAGCAGCGGCTTCAGCATCGCAACGGGCACCAGTGCCTTTGCCTGCGGTTTCAACAGCTTCGCAAGCGGCGTCAGCAGCATCGCAGTAGGCAATTTCAACGCTGCCATTGGAGGAACCAGCAGCGCAGTAGGCCATGACAACGCGGCATTCGGAGAATTCAGCAGCGCACTGGGATATGCCAACATTTCAGATGAAAGAAGCAGTAGTGCAATTGGTTCCAGCAACGCTGCAGGCGGGCAGGAAAGCAGTGCCGTGGGCTACAGCAATTACTCAAGCGGCACGGCCAGCAGCGCGCTGGGATACAACAATGCCGCCCTCGGAGAATCCAGCAGTGCATTGGGTTATGCCAACACTGCCGGCGCGCGGAACAGCAGCGCAATCGGTTCCGGCAACGTTGCCACCGGCCAGGACAGCAACGCCGTGGGCTACAGCAACAGCGCGAGCAACTTCTACGCGAGCGCCCTGGGCTACAGCAACAGCGCGAGCGGCATCGCCAGCAGCGCAATAGGCGCGGGCAATTCGGCCACCGGAGACAACGGCAGCGCGCTCGGGCACGCCAACTCGGCCAGCGGCCTGTCGAGCAGCGCCGTGGGTTATCTCAACAGTGCGAGCAGTCACGGCAGCAGTGCGGTGGGCTACCGCAACTTCGCCAATGGCGATTTCAGTCTGGCCATGGGCGCACTATCCGCCACGGGCACGGGTGCCACCTCGTCCATCGCCCTCGGCAGTAGCGCATTGGTCAGCAACAACGCCATAAACGCCATCGCCATCGGCACGGATGCCACTGCCCAGACTTCCGATGCCATTGCCATCGGTACCGGCGCTACCGCCACGCATGCGAAATCGATCGCCCTGGGCAGCGGCTCTGTGACGGCGTCCGACAACTCGGTTTCGGTTGGCGCACCAGGCGCGGAACGCCGCCTCCAGAATGTTGCGCCCGGCGTGAACGGCACGGATGCAGTCAACATGGATCAATTGAACGCAGCAATGGGTAGCAGTGTCACGACCATTTCGGCCAGTCTAGACGCCTTGGATAGCCGTTTGACCGCCCGCATCAACGAAACCGGAGCGATTTCGGCGGCCTTCTCGCAAATGACACCTCCCTCAGCGCCCGGCAAGTCGAGCGTGGGCATCGGCCTTGGCTTTCAGTCAGGCCAGACTGGCGTGGCTTTGGGGCTGTCGCATGTCCCGCTCACGCTTCCTGGTGTGGTTTTGCGCGGCACGGTGGGGCATGCTGGGCGAACCACGTCCGGCGGCGTGGGCGCAAGTTTCGAGTTCTGACGAGCGGTTCTCCACTCCTCAAAAAATCATGAAAACGCGCGCAGACGAACCCTGCATGCAGAACTCAGCCAGGCGCATGCAGCGACTAGCAGCCTGACTTTTAAGAACTACGCCGTCTCCGGGCGCAGAGGCCCATGCTCAGCGCGAACCCTGTTGCTGCTGGCGTATCGCCTCGAGCATTTGCTGGCGCATTTGCTCCTTTTGTTCAGGCGTCAACGGCGGCATCATCCCGCTGGCAGGGAACACTCCCGGCGGAAGTTGCCTTGCCGGCGCGACAGGCGTGGGGGTGGATGCAGCCTGCGGCGTCAGTAGCGCGACGATTTCACTGGCTCCTGATTCGCGCGCGATATCCACGGCGCGTTTGCCATCGCCCCCCTTGGCGGAGGGATCGATACCGCCGCCGTCGAGAAATAGTTTCACCGCCAGCGCGTCCTTGCGGCGCACCGCATCGATAAATTGAGTCTGGCTGTGATAGGTGAGCCCCATTGCGGTCAGGTTCTTGCGCGCCTCGATCGTCCGGACTGCGCCATCCGGCTGGGGAGTTGCAGTGTCCTGGGCAGCCGTCATGGTCTGGCCTGTTGGCGCTGGCTGGGCTGCGACAGGCTCAGGCGGCAGCAGCGCCACCACCGCCTCCCGATCTGGCGACTGCACCGGCACGCCGGGGGCCTCGATGCGCTCGACCAGCGTCCCCGGCAGTTTCTTCTTGATGTCCGCGATGAAATCGTTCAGCCGCCGCGTCAGCCATTCCGACGGGGTGCCACGCACGCTGTTGGCGATCCCGGAAAACAGCCGATGCGTCAAACTGGACTCGGCCGCGTCGATATTCACCGCACGCAGATACACCTTCGAGCCCTTGGCGAACGGGTAGATGCAGGCCTGGAAGAGGTCGCCGTTGTAGGCCATCTGCTGGCTCGCCCCCCGCATTTCGCGGCGAATTTCGGCCACCGCGTCCGGGCAGTCGAGAATGTCCGCCGATGTGCCAGCCAGACGAAGCCGCGTGTTGCCCGGCTTGCCCGGGCGCGCCGGCAGGGGATCGGGAACCGGCTTCAGACTCATGGGCGCCGTATCGAGCCAGCCCGAGAGCGCATCCTGCACGCCCTCGACAACCTGCATCGGCGTCACGTCCGGAACGACGACTTCCGCATTGGCCATGGTGGTTTTCACGCTGACCGCCCAAGCCGGGATGCACGCCCAGCAGGCGAAAAGTCCACCCACAAGCGCTTGCCCCATCAAGCGCCCGCGACGTTCCCGCGGCGCGCAATTCTCCTCTCGCCATGCTGGCATCCGGACAAGCTGCCGAACACTTTTCGTAGAGCCGTTCATTTCCCCTCCCTCAGCCAACGGCAATCAACACGATCCAGAATCCCATTCGAAACGGTTTTCGAACGGGTTCCACTTTTGTCTGGCTATAAATTTCACCTTGCGGCCATTGTCGTAGGTGCGCCAGCACTGGGCGTTGACGCAGCGCGTGTTGCACGACACCCGCCCCGGCACCTTGGCGGGACGCGGCGGGAACCCGCCTGTCGCCGCAGGCGCATCCGGCGACCCTTCGGCCTTCGCCCGGCGGCTGGCGTCCGCCGGCTTTGCGTGCGCGGGCTTTTTGAGCCAGGCATCCAGCGCGCGTCCGAAATTGCCGGGGCGAGCCAGCTCACGGGTGAGCGCCTGAGCGGCCTCGATCGCGTTGTTGTTCAGTTGCTCCGCAAGCTGTGCACGGTTGTCCGTAGCCTTGTTGTCCGCCGACGGGTCATTGGCCGCCGAGAGGTTGTAAAGCGCATACGCCAGCACCCGATCCTGCGGCACACCTCGGCCGTTGGCATACATCACTCCGAGGTTGTTCTGCGCGTCTGCGTTCCCCTGCTCGGCGGCGCGGCGGTACCAAACCACAGCCTCCTTGTAGTCCTGCGGCACGCCCTGGCCGCTGTCATACATCACCCCAAGGTTGTACTGCGCGCGAGCATACCCCCACGCGGCCGCACGGCGAAATAGATCAGCGGCTTCTCGCAAATCCTGCGGTAAGCCTTGGCCGTGGTAATACATAACGCCGAGGTCGTATTGCGCCAGAACATACCCCTGTTCGGCGGCGCGGCGGTACCAGACCGCAGCTTCCTTGTAGTCCTGCGGCACGCCCTGACCAACGGCGTACATTTCCCCAATAACGAATTGCGCAATTTCGTCCCCTTGCTCGGCTGCACGGCGGTTCCAGACCGCAGCTTCCCGATAGTCCTGCGGCACCTCCAAGCCATAGGCATAAATTATCCCGAGATTTTTCTGCGCGCGAATATGCCCCCTCTCGGCTGCACGGCGGTACCAGGAAACTGCTTCTTTGTAGTCCTGTGGCACACCATGACCATAGGCGTACATCTCCCCGAGATTGAATTGCGCGTCGGCGTTCCCTTGGTCGGCAAGGGGACGAAATTCAGCCAGTGCTTTTTTGTAGTCGCCTGCGTGATAGGCAGCCTCTCCTTCCTCAAAACCCGCTCGCGCGATGAAGGGCACGACCAGTATCGAAAACGCGCAGCAAAGCGCGAGACAGGTTCGGATCATCGTCAACGCTCCGGACGTGGTTATAAAAGTGACCGGGAAAATTCTAGCAAGCCGGCAATTGCGTTTCGATTTCCGATGACAAGGCCAGCCAGGCTTCTTCCGCCTCCGCCAGTTCGTCATTGACCCGCTCCAGCCGACGGCCGGCATCGGCGATTTCATCCAGACCGAGCGTGCCGGACAGGCGCGTTTCGAGCGCGTTTTTTTCTGTTTGCAGGTCCGCCAAGCGCGCGTCGATCCGGTCGAGCTTCTGCCTCAGGGATTTGAGTTTGTTGCCGGCGGGCGCGGGTTTTTTGTCGTCAGACACGGGCTTGGCGGCAGCGTCCGCTTTCAGGCTTTCTCGCAGACGCCTGCCCTCGTCCAGCAGGTAACGCTGGTAATCATCCAGATCGCCGTCGAACGGTTCCACGCCGCCGCGCGTGACGAGCCAGAATTCGTCGCACACCGAGCGCAAGAGTGCGCGGTCGTGGCTCACCAGCATGAGCGTGCCTTCGAATTCGTTCAGCGCGACGGCCAATGCTTCACGGGTGGCCAAATCCAGGTGGTTGGTCGGCTCATCCAGCAGCAAGAGATTCGGCCGCTGCCACACCAGCATGGCGAGCACCAGCCGCGCCTTTTCGCCGCCGCTTAGGGTGCCGACGGCCTGGTTGACCATGTCGCCGTTGAAATTGAAGCTGCCGAGAAAGGTGCGCAGATCCTGTTCGCGGCTGCTGAACTGGCCGGCGCCGCCATTGGCGATGGTGTCGCGGGCAAGGCGGATCATGTGCTGCAGCGGCGATTCGTCGGGGCGCAGCACGTCGAGTTCCTGCTGCGCAAAGTAGCCGATGTTGAGCCCCTTGCCTTCGGTGACGGCGCCGGCGACGACGGCGAGGTCGCGTGCGAGGGTTTTCACCAGCGTGGATTTGCCCTGGCCGTTGGCACCGAGGATGCCGATGCGCTGGCCGGCGAACACGGATTTGCTGACGCCGCGCACGATCACGGTAGGCACGCCTGTTCCATTTGCCGGCGGGTAGCCGAAGCTGGCGTCGTCGATGGTCAACATCGGGTTGGGCAGGCTGAGCGGTTCCTTGAACTCGAAGCTGAAATCCGCGCTCGCCAGCATGGGCGCGAGCTTTTCCATGCGGTCCAGCGCCTTGACCCGGCTTTGCGCCTGACGGGCCTTGCTGGCCTTGGCCTTGAAGCGATTGATGAAGGCCTGCAGGTGGGCGATCTTGTCCTGCTGGCGGGCGTACGCCGCCTGCTGCAGCGCCATCTGCTCGGCGCGCATGTCCTCGAAGGTGCTGTAGTTGCCGCCGTAGCGGGTGAGCTGGCCGTTTTCGATGTGCAGCGTGACGGTGGTGACGGCGTCGAGAAATTCGCGGTCGTGGCTGATCACCAAGAGGGTGCCGGGGTATTTCTTGAGCCAGGCTTCGAGCCACACCAACGCGTCGAGATCGAGGTGGTTGGTCGGCTCATCCAACAGCAGGAGGTCGGACGGGCACATCAGCGCGCGGGCAAGCTGCAATCGCATGCGCCAGCCGCCGGAAAAGCTGTTGACCGGCCGATCCAGCTCGCGCACCTGGAACCCCAGGCCGAGGATCAGCGCCTGCGCGCGCGACTGGGCGTCGTGCGCGCCGGCGTCGGCAAGGGCGGTGTAGGCGTGCGCCATGCGCTCGCCGTCGTCGCTCGCCTCGGCGGCGGCGGCTTCGCGCTGCGCCTCCATCAGGCGGGTGTCGCCGGCAATGACGAAATCGGTCGCGGATTCGCTGGTTTCCGGCATGTCCTGCGCCACCTGCGCCATGCGCCACTGCGGCGGCATCGAAAAATCGCCGCCGTCCTCGTGCAGGCTGCCGTTCAGCAGCGCGAACAGGCTCGACTTGCCCGCGCCGTTGCGCCCGACGAGGCCGACCCTTTCTCCCGGGTTGATCGTGGCCGTAGCCCGGTCGAGCACGCGCTTGGCGCCGCGCCGCAGGCTGAGGTTCTTGAGGAGAATCATGCTGAAAACACGCGCGGGCGACGCCGGACCGGATCGGAAAGCCGGGATTCTACCCTTGGCGCGCGAAGTGTCCGGCCACCGACGGCAGCTGACGGTTTTCCGTCAGCCTCTGCCGCGCAGCGGCAGGCCGCCGTCCGAAAGCGAAACGCAAGACACTGTTCCGTAATGGGTTTCTTGTCCCCCTGGAAACCGGCCCAGGTGGCACAGGCGTTGCAAGAGTCAGGGCACCCCCTCGCAGCCTGGAGACGATCATGAAACTGCAATTCGGCAATAACCAGCTGGTGCTCGAACTTTCCGCCTCGCCCTTCGCGTGGTTCCACGGCCAGACCGAACGCATGAGCCTCACCAGCCTGTCGCTGCTGTTCGTGCAGTTCTCGCTGTTCGCCCGCCACGCCCACGCCTGATGCAATTGGGCCGGAGCACGCGCGTGAGCCTGAGCCTGTCCGGCACGCCGTTCGGCCTCTTCAGCGGCAGCACCGGGCACATGACCATGTTCAGCTTTACGCTGTTGTTCGTCGAGTTTCGCGTGTTGCGCAAACTGCAACGCGCCTCCCGCTAGCTAACGACGCAGCTCCAGCGTCGCCTCCAGTCCGCCCCGCGGTCGGTTCGCCAGCTTCACCTTCCAGCCGTTCGTTTCCGCCAGTTGCCGCACGATCGCCAGCCCCAGGCCGGTGCCGCCGGTGGCCTGCGCGCGCGAGGCCTCCAGCCGGTAGAACGGCCGGAAAACTTTCTCCAGTTGATCCTCCGGAATGCCCGGCCCCTTGTCGCGCACCACGATGCGCGCATGGCGCGGCGCGCATTCGAGCGCGAGTTCGGCCGTGCCGCCGCCGTAGCGCTGCGCGTTCTGGATGAGGTTGGAAACGATCTGCCGCAGCGCCAGCGGGCCGGCGTCGACCGGGCAAGGCTCGGCGCCCGGCCAGGCAATCCCGTGTTCGCGTGCCTGCTCCGCCAGCCACGCGGCAAGGTCGATGCGCGACCGTGCTTCCGCCCGAGTGGTGCGCGCGAGCTCCAGGTAGCCGGCGATCAGCGTGTTCATGTCGTCGAGATCCCTGATCGCGCGGTCGATGCGCGCCGGATTCGGGGCGTCGCGCAGCATTTCCAGATTCAGCTGCAGCCGCGTCATCGGCGTGCGCAGGTCGTGCGAAATGCCGGCGAGCAGCGTGGTGCGGTTGTCCAGCAGCTCGCGCACCTCGGCCGCCATGCGGTTGAAGCGGCGTGCGAGCTCGGCGAGTTCGGCCGGGCCGGTTTCCGGCAAGGGCTCGGGCAACTCGCCCGCCCCCACCTGGCTTGCGGCACGCGAGGCGCGCGCCAGCGGCACGGTGATGCGGCGTACCAGCAAGAGTGCGGTCAACAGGCTCAAGAAGGCGCCAAGCGCGATGACGGCAATGGCGGCGAGCGGCGGCTTGACGGCGTAGCGATCCGGAAAGAAGCCTGCCTGCAACTCGTGGCCACCCACCGGGATCGTGAGCCACACGGCGCTCGTGCCGGGCACGCCGCGCAACACGACGGGCTCGCCCACGCGCCGCGAGAGCGCCGCTTCGATCTGTCGCCGGAAGGCGAACCGCGGCGCGTCCGCGGCCGCGCCCACGTCCACGGTCGTGAGCCGCAGGCCGTGGCGGCGCGCGAGTTCCCGCTCGAACGCCGGCCGCGTGATTGGCGGCAGCTCCACCCAGGTCTGCGCGGACAGCACGACGAGCCCCGCGAGATCGTCGGCCGAGCGCTCGGCCACTGGCACGATCAGCGTGCGATACACCACCCAGCTCGCCGCCGCCTGGAACACGACGAAGGCGACCGCGAGCGTGATCGCGGTGCGCGCGAACAGCGAGGCCGTGAACGATCTCAAGACTTGCCCTGCGGGATGAACAAATAGCCCTGCCCGCGCTGGGTGCGGATGTAGGCCGGGTTGGCCGGGTCGTCCTCGATTTTCTTGCGCAGCCGATTGACGCGCACGTCGATGCTGCGGTCGAAGGGGTCGCGCTCGAAGCCGCGCAGCTGGTCCATCAGCCAGTCGCGCGAGAGCGCACGGTTGGCATGGGTGACGAAAATCTCCAGCAGTTCGTATTCGCCGCTGGTGAGCGGGATTTCCGCGCCGTCGCGCGCCAGCGTGCGGGCGTCGAGGTTGACCGCGAAGGGGCCGAATTTGACCAGCCGAGCCGGGCTCGCGGGCAGCGCGGATGCCGCCGGCGCCTGCCGCCGCATCACCGCGCGGATGCGCGCCAGCAGCTCGCGCGGGTTGAAGGGCTTGGGCAGGTAGTCGTCGGCGCCGACTTCGAGGCCGATGATGCGGTCGATGTCCTCGCCTTTCGCCGACAGCATGATGATGGGCGGGAAGCCTGGCTGCGCGCGCAAACGACGCGCAATCGACAGACCGTCCTCGCCCGGCATCATCCAGTCCAGCACCAAGAGGTCGGGTGGGCGTAGCGCGAGCAGCGCATCCAGCGATTTTGCATCCTCCGCCGTCTCCACCGCGTAGCCCTGGCCTTCCAGGTATTCGGCGACCAGTTCACGAATGCCCGGATCGTCGTCGGTGACATAAATCAGGTCTTTTTCCATGCGGCAAATATAGCAGCGCCGCCCCGGGGGGCTTCCCACCCCGGTTACACACTGTTACAAAACGGGCGCGCCGCGAAACACGGCGCTTACTTTCCTCGACCACACTGCGAAGCGTGGAAGCGCAACACGGCGACCACGGAAACGGAGACCACGATGAACATACGGCACTTTGGCATTTTCGGACTCGCTGCACTGGGACTGGCGCTCGCCGCCCCGGTTCAGGCCGCGCCGGATTTCCTCAACGGCGTGATCGTCGTGGCCAAGCGCGAGCGGGACGAGGCGCGCGATGCGCGCCGCGATACCCGCCAGGACGAGCGCCGCCCGCCCCGTGAAGAAGCCGAGCGCGACGACGCCCAAGGCTACGGCTACGGCTATGAACGTCGCCAGCAGCAACGCCCCGAACCCGACGACCGCAGCCGCGGCCGCCGCTAACCCCTTCGCAACGCAACGAGGAGAGTCACCATGAAAGCACGCATCCTGAACACCGCCCTGATCGCCGCGCTTGCCGCCGCCAGCGGCACGGCCTTTGCCGGCCGCGGCGACGTCGACGGCTTCACCGCGCAGGCCCGGGTCATTTCCAGCACCCCGATCTACGACAGCATTAACGAACCGCGCCGCGAATGCTGGACCGAAACCGTCGGCTACGAAACCCGCAGCTATCGCGGCGACAACAACACCGGCGGCGCGATTCTCGGCGCCATCGCCGGCGGGCTGATCGGCTCCACCGTGGGCAAGGGCGACGGCAAGGTCGCCGCCGCCGCCGTGGGCGCCGCCACCGGCGCGGTCGTCGGCGACCGCTGGAACGACGGCGACTGCCGCTACGAATC
>JAIWOS010000225.1 GCA_020217265.1 Thiobacillus sp.
CAGGTCGCCGCGCGCGAGTCGGGCCACCACGCCGCCGACGTGCCGCAGCTGGCCGGCGAGGCGGCCGGACAGCCGCCACGCGACGATGCCGGTGAGCGAGAGCGCGACCAGCATCAGCAGTGCGGCATGGATCAGCGTGCTGCGGGTGAAGGCCTTGATCGCATCGCGGCTGACGCTGACCTCGACCACGCCCAGCACGGGATTGACCGGCTGTGCGACCGTGGCGAACGGCGCGTCGTCGATGAGCCTGGCGCTGGGCAGGTGGACGCGAACGCGGCGCACCACGCGGTCGTCGGCCGTTGCCGTGCCCTGACTGGCGAGGATTCTGCCTTGCGGGTCGAAGATGCGTGCGTGCGCGAGCTGGCTGTTCGCGGCTTCGGTGGCTAGCAGCGATTGCGCAAGCCGGATGTCGCCGCTGACCAGCGCGTAGGGCAGGGCATCGCCGAGGTGGCGCGCGGCGTTGTCGGCGCGGGCGAGCAGCGCATGCTCGGCGGCGCCGAGCGTTTGCGATGTGAAGTAGAACACCATGCCGAATTCGGCGGCGAACGCGGGCAGCAGCGCGATCACCAGCATGCGGCTGCGGATGCTGGACAGCGGCAGCCGCTCGGCGAGGTCGCGCGCCAGACTCACGGCATCAGGGCTGGGTCATGCGCTGCATCGCCACCACCGCCTCGGTGCGGTTGCCGACGCCGAGCGCGCGGAAGATCGCGGTGACGTGCACTTTCACCGTGGTTTCGGTCATGCCGAGCATGCTGCCGATCGCCTTGTTGGTGAAGCCGTGGCCGAGCAGACGGGCCACCTCGCGCTGGCGCGCGGTGAGCCCCGCCAGCGCCGTGGCATTGACGTCCGTGGCGGGCGTATCCGCCGCATCGGCGTGTTCGGCGAGGCAGTCCGGCACGTAGAGGTCGCCGGCGAGCACCTGGCGCAGGGCGGCGAGCATGGTTTCGGTCGGCGCGGATTTGGAAATGTAGCCGAGCGCGCCGGCTTCGAGCGCGCTGCGGATGTCGTGCGGCGATTCGGACGCGGACAGCACCACCAGCGGAATGTCGGGAAAGCGGTGACGGAACTGCGTGATGCCCTGCAGGCCGACCAGGCCAGGCATGTTGAGGTCGACCAGCGCAAGATCGAGATCGGCGTGCAGTGCGGTTTGCGCGAACAGACTGGGGTAATCGTGCGCGTCGACGATCTCGATCCCGGGTTCGAGCTGCGCGAGCACCTGCCGCACCCCCTCGCGCATCAGCGGGTGGTCGTCGGCCAGCAGGGTTTTCATGCGGAGGCTCCCATGGCCCGGATTTTACGCCGTGCGCAGCGGCGGAGGCAGGCGCTACTTGCCGCGGGTTTTTTTCAGGCCTTCGTCGATGGCGGCTTCGAGATAGCCGAAGTAGTAGTCCGGCGTGAGCAGACCGACGATGGCTTCGGCCGCCTCCCGGCCCTGCGGGTCGAACACCTTCACCGTGGGCACCATGAACACCTTCTGCGCGGCGGCGAACCCGCCTTCGGTGGTGCGCGTTCCATCGAAATCGGTGAGCGGGGTCGAGGCGCCGGAGGTCACTTCGCGGATGACGACCCTGGTGCGATACGCCTTGTCCTTCTGCATGGGGATGAGGAATTCGCGCTTCACGCGTTCGCAGTAGTGGCAGCCGGGGCTGGTGAACACCACCAGGAAGGGCACTTTCAGGCGTGCCGCCTCGCGCGCGTCGGCCTTGAAATCGCGGGCGTGGACGAGCCCGTCGGCCGCGTGCGCCCGCCCGGTGGCGGCGATGCCGCATGTTAGAATCAGCGCCCAGATTGCGAATCGTCGCGTCATTGTTGTCGTTCCCCCGTGGGGTGCGGAACATCGTGTTGCCAGTGTCGCGTCATTGCGTTCGAACCGCACCCGTCCATTCGTACCGTCTCTACTTTACCGCCATGCAGACCCTGACCATCGCCTCCCGTGAAAGTGCCCTCGCCATGTGGCAGGCGGAGCATATCCGCGACCGGCTGCGTGCGCTACACCCCGGTTGTGCGGTCAATATCCTCGGCATGACCACGCGCGGCGACCAGATCCTCGACGTGACGCTTTCCAAAATCGGCGGCAAGGGCCTGTTTGTCAAGGAACTCGAAGTCGCGCTCGAGGCCGGCCAGGCCGATCTCGCCGTGCATTCGATGAAGGACGTGCCAATGGAGCTGCCACCGGGTTTCACCCTGGCGGTGATCGGCGAACGCGAAGACCCGCGC
Organism: Thiobacillus sp.; assembly: GCA_020217265.1. Taxonomy (GTDB): domain Bacteria; phylum Pseudomonadota; class Gammaproteobacteria; order Burkholderiales; family Thiobacillaceae; genus Thiobacillus. The sequence goes on from JAIWOS010000225.1 coordinate 2,218, forward strand.
GACGCCTTCGTTTCCATCCAGTACGACAAGCTCTCCGACCTGCCGCCCGGCGCGGTGGTCGGCACCTCCAGCCTCAGGCGCGAGGCGCAGCTGCGCGCGCGTTACCCGCATCTGGTGGTGAAGCCCCTGCGCGGCAACGTCGGCACCCGCCTGAAGAAGCTCGACGAAGGCCAGTTCGACGCAATCCTGCTGGCCGCCGCCGGCCTGAAGCGTCTGGGACTGGGCAACCGCATCAAGAGCCTGCTGTCGGTGGAAGACAGCATTCCCGCCGCCGGGCAAGGCGCGCTCGGCATCGAAATCCGTAGCGACCGGCCGGAGGTCGCCGCCATGGTTGCTGCGCTCAACCATCCGAAAACCGCCGCCTGCGTTCGCGCCGAGCGTCAGGTCAGCCGCGTGCTCGGCGGCAGTTGCCAGGTGCCGCTGGGCGCGCACGCCACGCTGGAGAACGGCACCCTGCACCTGGCCGGCTTCGTGGCCCATCCGGACGGCAGCGGCTACATCCACGACCGCGCCGAGGGCGAGGCGTCCGACCCCGAGGCCGTGGGGCAGGCGCTCGCCGACAAGCTCATCGCACAGGGCGCGCGCGCGATCCTCGACGCCCTGCCCGCATGACGCTGCCGCTCGCCGGCCGCGCGGTGCTGGTGACGCGGCCCGTGCATCAGGCGGAATCGCTGGCGCTGGCGATCGAGGCGGCGGGCGGCGAAGCGGTGCGGTTTCCGGCGCTCG
>JAIWOS010000142.1 GCA_020217265.1 Thiobacillus sp.
CTCGAAGCGACCCTGGCCAGGCCGCCCAAGCGGCGCGGCGCGCGCGGCCCCGCCCTGGCGGGCTGGGGCGAGCCCGCCGAACGCAACTACTACCCGGATTTTCCGGTGGGCGCGTTCCAGGGCGACCCCTTGCTGCGCTGGGTGAAGCCCGACATCTTCCGCCTGGAGGTCGAAGCCGGGCAGCCCTTCCAGTTCATCCGCAAGGCCGGCGAAGTCATCACCCCCGGGGCGATGCTGACCGACGGCGGCTCGATTCCCCGCTGGGCGGGCCTGTTTTCGGACAAGCTGTCGCCCTGGGGCTACGCGCCCGCCTTTCTCATCCACGACTGGCTGTTCGACTGCCATCACGCCGGCACCACCGACAAGCGCTTCGAGGAGGTGCGCGACATCATGATGGAGGGGGTGAAGACGCTGATGGAAAGCGGCCGCTGCGAGCGCAGCCTGGTGGTGTTCAACCTGATTTATTCCGGCATCGATTCCCCGGTTGCGCGCGCGATCTGGAACCGCAAAAAGTAATAGCTCGTTTTCAGGGAGACCCCGCATGGCCCAGAGCGCCTCACCCATGTTGAAAACCACGTCCGAACACGCCACGGGCAAGCGTCTCGACGCCTTTCCGGACCGCATCGACCTGCGCGACTGGTACTACCGCCCCGCGCTCGCGCCCCTGCCCGACGCCTACCTTGCCTGCCCGCTGATTCCGCGCTCGCAGATTCTCGATCAGGGCCGGGAAGGCGCGTGCACCGGGTTCGCGCTGGCGGCGGTGGCGAATTTCCTGCGCACGCGGCGCGGACTCACGGGCCGGGTGAGCGCGCGCATGCTCTACGAACTGGCACGGCGTTACGACGAATGGCCGGGCGAAGACTACGAAGGCTCGTCGGCGCGCGGCGCGATCAAGGCCTGGGTGAAGCACGGCGTGTGTCTGGAGAAATCCTGGCCGCCCACCCGCCACGGCATCGCCAACATGACCGATCACGTCATCGCCGAAGCCAAGCAAGTGCCGGGCGGCGCGTACTACCGCATCAAGCCGCAGAACGTGCGCGACATGCACGCGGCGCTGAACGAAACCGGCATTCTCTACGCCACGCTGATGGTGCACGCCGGCTGGGCGCGGCCCGGCGCCGAAAAGGGCGCGCACTCGGTGGTGGTGCCGGTCGAAGGCCGCAAGACGCCCTACCGTTTTCCGGTGATCCGCCGCAGCGGCAGCGCCGACGGCGGCCACGCCGTCGCCATCGTCGGCTACACGCCGCAGGGTTTCGTGATCCAGAATTCCTGGGGGCCGGACTGGGGCGCGGACGGCTTCGCCTTCCTGCCCTACGAGGATTTTCTCATGCACGCCACCGACGTGTGGGTGGCGCAGCTCGGCGTGCCGGTGACGATGGACCTGTGGGCTGGCGACCCGGCCATCGACACCGCCGGCCTCCAGCGCGCCAGCCGCACGATTCCGCTCGCCGACATCCGCCCCTACGTGGTCGACGTGGCGAACAACGGCGAACTGTCGGACAGCGGCGACTACTGGACCACGCCGGAAGACCTGGATCGGCTGTTCAACGAAACGCTGCCCGCCGCCACCCAGGGCTGGAAGAAGCGCCGCATCCTGCTCTACCTGCACGGCGGGCTCAATTCGGAGTCGGCGTCGGCCAAGCGCGTCGTCGCCCTGCGCGACGTGATGCTGGAAAACGAAATCTACCCGCTGCACATCATGTGGGAGAGCGATTTCCTCGCCACCGTGGGCAATCTCTTCAAGGACCTGTTCACCGAGGCCGACAAGCTCGCCGGCGGCGGCTTCCTCGAAAACCTCACCGAGGCGAAGGACCGCGTGCTCGAACTCACGCTCGCGCGCGCCGGTTCGCGCCTGTGGGGCGAAATGAAGGAAAACGCGCAGCTCGCCTCGGCCCACGCGCGCGGCCTGGGCGCGCTGCAGCAGGTCGCGCGGGAGGTCGAGGCCGCCAAGCAGAAACTCGCGGCGCACGACAAGACCGGCTGGGAACTGCACGTCGTCGGCCACTCGGCCGGCAGCATCTTCGCAGCGCACGCCCTGCCGCTCCTGGCCGGGCTCGGCATTCCGCTCAAAAGCGTGCAGTTCATGGCACCCGCGATCCGCATCGACGATTTCAACAAGCTCGTGCTGCCGCTGGTGGAAGCCGGCACGGTGCCACTGCCCAGCCTGTATCTCTTGTCCGACGCGCTGGAGCGCGACGACACGGTCGGCCCCTATGGAAAATCGCTGCTGTACCTGGTGTCGAACGCGTTCGAAGGCGCGCGCGGCGTGCCCTTGCTCGGCATGCAGGCCTGCCTCGACGCCGACCCCGCGCTGGCGAAGCTGTACGCCGGCACGGTCGACGGGCGGCCGGCGCGGGTGGTGTCCGCGGGCATCCCCATCGCCCCCGCCGACGAAGACGCCGCCTTTCTGCACGGTGCCGCCGTGAGCCACACCCACGGCGGATTCGACAACGACTGCGCGACGATGAACTCGATCCTGGTTCGCGTGCTGGACGGCCTGCCGAAGCGACGCTTCAAGCCGCGCGATCTCAACTACTGAAGGCGAAGACGCATGCCAGCGCATTTTTCCGCCCTGCTCGACAGCCTGCTGGTGATCGCCGGCCTGGTGCTGGTCGTCACCGGGCTCGTCATGTTCATCCGCAGCAAGACCGCGTCGGCGGCCTCGTCGGTCGAGGCCTTCGGCATCAAGCTCAACGTGACGCACCCCTCGCTGATCCTGGTGCTGGCCGGCGTGGGGCTGATGCTGGCGCCGCGGCTGCTGCCGGATGCAACGGACTCGCGCGACGCTAAGCCGGACAAGACGGTCGTAGCCGACAGCGGCGACGCGCCCGCGGTTCCCGCGACACCGATCGTGCCGTCGCCGTCACCGGCCACGCCCCCCGTCTCCGTGGCGCCAAGCGGGCCACCGGCTGCCGCACCGGCGGTCGCGCAGCCTG
>JAIWOS010000027.1 GCA_020217265.1 Thiobacillus sp.
CCACGCGGCCGCCGTGGCGAGCAACGCGGCGCCGATGCCGCGCCGCTGCCGTTCGGGGTGGACGTAGAGCTTGTCGAGCTTGGCGCCGGCGTCGTCGAGCAGCGCGTGCGCGAAGCCGGCCGGCGGCTGGCCCGCCACCCACCAGGCATGGCGGGGATCGTCGAGTTGCGCGCGGATGCGCGGCGCGGCGTAGCGGTCGGCCAGCATGTAATCGATCTGCGCCTGGCAGATGAGCGCGGGGTAGGTCGCCTGCCAGACCGTGCGCGCGAGCGCCGTCACGGCGTCGATCTCGTGCGCGGCGAGGCGGCGCGGGCGTTCAGTCATACAGGCTCGGATCGCCCGGCGGACGGGTCTTGAAGCGGCGGTGCAGCCACAGGTACTGGGCCGGCATTTCGCGGATGCGGTCTTCGATGAAGGCGTTCATGCGCGCCACGTCGGCGTCCAGATCGCCGCTCGGATAGTTTTCCCACGGCGGGTAGAAGCGCACCGCGTAACCGCGTCCCCACGACAGCTGGCGGGTGACGACCGGCACGACCTGCGCGCCGGTGAGTTTTGCCAGCCGCGGCAGGGCGGAGACGGTCGCGGCGGGCACGCCGAAAAAGGGCACGAACACCGCGTTGCGGCGGCCGTGATCCTGATCCGGCAGGTAGTAGAACGGCCGTCCTGCCCTGATCGGCGCGAGCGTGGCCTTGGCGCCCTCGTGGCGGTCGATGAGCACGATGTCGCGAAAGCGCGTGCGGCCGTGGCGCATGAATCTGTCGCTGACCGGGTTGCGGGCGGGCGCGTACATCGAGGCGATTTCCCAGTCCATGGTGAGCCGCACGCCGCCCATGTCGAGGCCGACGAAATGCGGCGCCAGCCAGATCACCGGGCGCGTGCCGTCGCCCAGCGCGGCCTCGGGGTTGTCGATGCGCACGAGGCGGCGCAGACGGGCCGCCCGCCCCCACCACAGCACGCCGTATTCCAGCGCGGCGCACATCGACGCCTGGTAGGTCTGGCGCAGCCAGCGGCGACGGCGCGCGGGCGGCGCCTCGGGGAAGCACAGGCGCAGGTTGGTGGCGACCGCGCGCCGGCGCGAACCGGGGATGAGCGCGAGCAGCGCGCCGAGCGCATTGCCCAGTGCTGCCTGCACCGGCAGGGGCAGCCAGTGCAGCAGCCAGAGGAACCCCACGCCCAGCCAGGCGCCCCACAGGACGGGCCGATACAGGTTGCCCGCCTTCATGCGGCCATGTCCGGCGCCGGCGCGCTGCCGGGACGCTTGTAGCGGTTGTAGCTCCACATGTACTGCGCGGGAAAGCGGCGGACGACGTCTTCCACCGCGCGGTTGATGCGCGTGGCGGCCGCGATCTTGTCTTCGGGCAGGTCGTCGCCGAGCGGCAGCACGTGCAGGCGGTAGCCGCGGCCCCACGACAGCCGTTCGGCGGCGATGAAGAACACCGCCGCGCCGGTCTTGCGCTGCAGGCTCGCCGCCAGCGTCGGCGTGTAGGCCGGGCGGCCGAAGAACGGAGCCCACACGCCGTCGCCGCCGGTCGCCACCTGGTCGGGCAGGATGCCGATCGCTTCAAAGCGCTTCAACGCGGCGAGCTGCGCGCGCACGCCGGACAGGTCGGTGGGTACCAGCGTCGCCTGGCCGCGTTCGCGGCCCAGGCGCATGAGCGTGCCCAGCGCGGCCTTGCGCGGCGGCTTGTACATCGCGGTGAGCGGGTGGTGTGCGGCGTAGTAGAGGCTGATGATCTCGAAACAGCCGATGTGCGGCGACATCAGGATGATGCCGCGGCCGGCGGCGCGCGCGGCCTCCAGGTGCTGCCAGCCTTCGGTGGAACGCACCAGCGTCAGCACCCGGTCGTAGGGCCGCAGCCACACCGCCGGCAGTTCGGCGATGGCCTTGCCCGATTCCGCCACGGCCTGCCACAGCAGCCGCCGGCAATCGCGTGCCGGATCGCACAGGCCGCTGGCGAACAGATTGTCGCGCATGCGACCGGCGTGGCGCCCGGGTGCAAGATAGATCAGCCAGCCGAGCACGACGCCGAAGCCGTGCAGCACCGGCAGCGGCAGATGGGCCAGCAGTTTGAACAGGAAAATCACGCCGCCGTTGCCGCGGCGTTGACGGCCGGCATGCCGGCGCGGCAGAATGCGCGTGCCGCCGCGTTAATCTTGACAACTTGCGGGCGGGATACAAATTCTGCTAAAGCGTCGCCGCTCCGTGGGTCCCGCGAGCCGGTTACGCAGTCGGTAACCGGGACAACAGGAGCGACCATGTCAACACATGCCTTGCAAAAGGATTTCATTTTCACGTCTGAGTCGGTGTCCGAGGGGCATCCCGACAAGATGGCGGATCAGGTGTCGGATGCAGTTCTCGACGCGATTCTAACCCAGGACAAACACGCCCGCGTCGCGTGCGAGACGCTCTTGACCACCGGTCTGTGCGTGATCGCCGGCGAGATCACCACGTCGGCGGTCATCGACTACAACCAGGTCGCGCGCCAGACGATCAAGCGCATCGGCTACGATTCCTCCGACATCGGCTTCGACTACAACACCTGCTCGGTGCTCGTTACTGTTGGCAAGCAGTCGCCCGACATCGCGCAGGGCGTCGATCGCGCGCACGACGATTACCTCGACCAGGGCGCGGGCGACCAGGGCCTGATGTTCGGCTACGCCTGCAACGAAACCCCGGTGCTGATGCCGATGCCGATCTACCTCGCGCACCGTCTCACCGAGCGCCAGTCCGAACTGCGCAAGGACGGCCGCCTGCCGTGGCTGCGCCCTGACGCCAAGTCGCAGGTGTCGGTGCGCTACGTCGACGGCAAGCCGCATTCGATCGACACCGTCGTGCTCTCCACCCAGCACCATCCCGAGGTGTCGCACGCGCAGCTTTCCGAAGCGGTGATCGAGGAAATCATCAAGCCCGTGCTGCCGAAGGAAATGCTATCCGCCAGCACACGCTACCTGGTCAACCCCACCGGGCGTTTCGTCGTCGGCGGCCCGATGGGCGACGCCGGGCTGACCGGCCGCAAGATCATCGTCGACACCTACGGCGGCGCCTCGCCGCACGGTGGCGGCGCGTTCTCCGGCAAGGATCCGTCCAAGGTCGACCGCTCCGCCGCCTACGCCGGCCGCTACGTGGCGAAGAACATCGTCGCCGCCGGGCTCGCCGACAAGTGCATGGTGCAGGTCAGCTACGCCATCGGCGTGGCGAAACCGACCTCGCTCATGGTCGACACCTTCGGCACCGGCAAGATTCCCGAAGCCAAGATCGTCGAACTGATCCAGAGCCACTTCGACCTGCGTCCCAAGGGCATCGTCAACATGCTCGACCTTTTGCGCCCGATCTACACCCGCACCGCGAGCTACGGCCACTTCGGTCGCGACGAGCCCGATTTCACCTGGGAAATCACCGACAAGGCGGCGGCGCTCAGGGCCGCCGCAGGCGTGTAGTTCGATGCGGCGGTAGAGGTATAATCCGCCGACAATTCCCGGGCGGGCATTCCGCCCCCCTCTGCCGAGGAGCGCTGCGACGGGTACCCCGCCAGGCTCGGCAGAGGCGACGCTTCAACCGCGCTCGTTGACTTGCAGCAGGGCTGCGGGCAAACGAGCACGCCCCCGCTGCCATTCAAGGAGTTTCACCATGAATGCAGTATCCAAACCCGCCAATTTCACCGATTTCGTCGTCGCCGACCTGGCGCTGGCCGACTGGGGTCGCAAGGAAATCAAGATCGCCGAAACCGAAATGCCGGGTCTGATGGCGATCCGCGAGGAGTTCGCGAAGAGCCAGCCGCTGAAGGGCGCGCGCATCACCGGTTCGCTGCACATGACGATCCAGACCGCGGTGCTGATCGAGACGCTGACCGCGCTGGGCGCCGAGGTGCGCTGGGCGTCGTGCAACATCTTCTCGACGCAGGATCACGCCGCCGCCGCCATCGTCGCGACCGGCGTGCCGGTGTTCGCGGTCAAGGGCGAGTCGCTGGAAGACTACTGGGAATACACCCACCGCATTTTCGAGTGGGCCGACGGCGGCTACAGCAACATGATCCTCGACGACGGCGGCGACGCGACGCTGCTGCTGCACCTGGGCGCGCGTGCCGAAAAAGATGTCTCCGTGCTGGCCAACCCGACCAGCGAGGAAGAGCGCGTGCTGTACGCCGCGATCAAGGCCAAGCTGGCTAAAGACCCGACCTGGTATTCGGTGCGGCTCGCCGCGGTGCGCGGCGTGACCGAAGAAACCACCACCGGCGTGCATCGCCTGTACCAGATGCACGCGCGCGGCGAACTCAAATTCCCGGCGATCAACGTCAACGATTCGGTCACCAAGTCGAAATTCGACAACCTCTACGGCTGCCGCGAATCGCTGGTGGACGGCATCAAGCGCGCCACCGACGTGATGGTGGCGGGCAAGATCGCCGTCGTCGCGGGCTACGGCGACGTGGGCAAGGGCAGCGCACAGGCGTTGCGCGCGCTCTCCGCGCAGGTGTGGGTGACGGAAATCGACCCGATCTGCGCGCTGCAGGCAGCGATGGAAGGCTACCGCGTGGTGACCATGGACTACGCCGCCGACAAGGCCGACATCTTCGTCACCGCCACCGGCAACTACCACGTCATCACGCACGACCACATGGCGAAGATGAAAGACCAGGCCATCGTCTGCAACATCGGCCACTTCGACAACGAGATCGACGTCGCCAGCATCGAGAAGTACCAGTGGGAAGAGATCAAGCCGCAGGTCGATCACGTGATCTTCCCGGACGGCAAGCGCATCATTCTTCTTGCCAAGGGCCGCCTGGTGAACCTCGGCTGCGCCACCGGCCACCCGTCGTATGTGATGTCGTCGTCGTTCGCCAACCAGACCATCGCGCAGATCGAACTGTGGCAGGAGCGCGACTCCGGCAAATACCCCGTCGGCGTCTACACGCTGCCCAAGCACCTCGACGAGAAAGTCGCGCGCCTGCAACTGAAAAAGCTCAACGCGCAGCTGACCGAACTCACCGACTATCAGGCGCAGTACATCGGCGTCGACAAGAACGGCCCGTACAAGGCCGACCATTATCGGTATTGACCATCCCCTCACCCGGAAGGAGGACAGTATGCGTCTGCTCCTGTTGTGGCTAATGAATGCTTTTGCCCTGCTGGCGGTGACGTACCTCTTGCCCTCCATCCAGGTGTCCGGCTTTGGCGCGGCGCTGTTGGCGGCGCTGGTGCTGGGCTTCATCAATACGCTGGTGCGGCCGGTGCTGGCGCTGCTGACGCTGCCGATCACTGTGCTCACGCTGGGCATGTTCTATCTGGTGCTCAATGGCCTCCTGTTCTGGCTCGCCAGCGCGCTGATTCCGGGGTTCGTGATCGACGGCTTCGTGTCGGCGCTGCTCGGCGCGCTGCTGTATGGCGTGATTGCCTGGGCGCTGTCTGCGCTCATCCCCAATAAAAAAGGCTGACCATGACCGAACGCACGTTCAGTTTCGAATTTTTTCCGCCCAAGACGGCGGAAGGCGCGGAGAAATTGCGCGCCGTGCGCGCGCAGCTCGCGCAGCTCAAGCCCAAGTTCTTTTCCGTCACTTTCGGTGCGGGCGGCTCCACGCGCGACCGCACCTTCGACACCGTGCGCGAAATCCAGGCCTCGGGTTCGGAAGCCGCGCCGCATCTCTCGTGCATCGGCTCCACGCGCGAAAACATTCGCGACATCCTCGCCGACTACCAGGGCCAGGGTATCCGTCACCTCGTCGCGCTGCGCGGCGACCTGCCCTCGGGCACGCTGGACGCGGGCGAATTCAACTACGCCAACGAGCTGGTGGAATTCATCCGCAATGAAACCGGCGACTGGTTCGAGATCGAGGTTGCCGCCTATCCGGAAATCCATCCGCAGGCGCGCTCGTGGAAGGACGACCTCGCCAACTTCAAGCGCAAGGTCGACGCCGGCGCCGATTCGGCGATCACGCAGTATTTCTTCAATGCCGACGCCTACTTTCGCTTCGTCGAGGAAACGCGCGCCATGGGCGTACAAATTCCCGTGGTGCCGGGCATCATGCCCATCGGCAACTACGTGCAGCTGGCGCGGTTTTCGGATGCCTGCGGCGCGGAAATCCCGCGCTGGCTCAGGAAGAAACTGGAAAGCTACGGCGACGATCTGGCGTCGATTCGCGCCTTCGGGCTCGACGTGGTCACCGACCTGTGCGACCGCCTGCTGGCGGGCGGCGCCCCCGGGCTGCACTTTTACACGATGAACCAGGCCGGACCGACCACGACGATCTGGCAGCGACTGGGCTTGTCGTAAGCCGCGGCTTCGGCCTTACAGCCAGCTGACGCGCTGCCGCAGCGCGTCGAGGCTGACGGCGGCATCCTTCAGGCTGGCCGCGTCGCCCGTCGACCCCACCACCACGCCCTTGTCCGCCACCGGCGCGAGATTGTCGAGCTTGAACCGTCCCTTGCCGGTCTGGTCGCGCAGGAAGCAGCTTTCGTCGAAGAACAGACGATCGCCGGTCGCGTCGACTTCGTCGGAATCGACCGAGTCATAGCCGATGAGTGTTTTCACATCATCGAGCCCGGCAATCGTCACCGGGGTGATGGTTCTGGCGCTGGCGTCGATGAGGTAGGCGTTCATTTCAGGCAGGCTTTCAGGGCGTTGAGGCAGTAATCGACGTTTTCCTGTTTCGCCGAATAGCCCATCAGGCCGATGCGCCAGATCTTGCCGGCCATGTCGCCGAGACCCGCGCCGATTTCGAGGTTGAAGTCGGCGAGCAGTTTCGCGCGCACGGCGGCGTCGTCAACGCCCTCGGGAACGTAGACCGAGTTGAGCTGCGGCAGCCGCGCGGATTCCTCGACCACGTATTTCAAGCCCAGCGCCTCGAGCCCGGCCTTGAGCTTTTCGCGCATGGCGCGGTGGCGTGCCCAGGCGTTTTCCAGGCCTTCTTCTTCGAGGATCACCAGCGCTTCGTGCAGGCCGTACATCGGGTTGATCGGCGCGGTGTGGTGGTAGGTGCGCTTGCCCGCGCTCTGCCAGTAGCCGAGCACGAGATTGAGATCGAGGAACCAGCTCTGCACGGCGGTCTTGCGCGACTGGATCTTGTCGATGGCCTTTTGCGAGAACGACACGGGGGAGAGCCCCGGTGTGCACGACAGGCATTTCTGGCTGCCGGAATACGCCGCGTCGATGCCCCAGGCGTCGAGATGAATCGGCGTGCCGCCGAGGCTGGTCACGCAGTCCATGATCGTCAGCGCGCCGTATTCCTGCGCGATCTTGGCGAGCGTGGCGGCGTCGCTCTGCGCGCCAGTCGAGGTTTCGGCGTGGACGAAGGCGAGTACTTTCGCGTCGGGGTTGGCCTTGAATGCCTCACGCACTTTATCCGGTGACACCGGCGCGCCCCAGGCGTCGTCCACCATCACCGGCACGCCGCCGGTGCGCTTCACGTTTTCCAGCATCCGTCCGCCGAACACGCCGTTCCTGCAGACGATGACCTTGTCGCCCGGCTCGACCAGGTTGACGAAGCACATTTCCATGCCCGCCGAGCCGGGCGCGGACACCGGGAACGTCAGTGCGTTCTCGGTCTTGAACGCCATCCGCAGCATGGCCTTGATTTCTTCCATCAGCGTGACGAAGGCCGGGTCGAGGTGGCCGATGGTCGGGCGCGCCATTGCTTCGAGCACGCGTTGTGGCACGTCGGACGGGCCGGGGCCCATGAGGATGCGTTTGGGGGGAATGAAGGATGCGGTCATAACCTTGTTCTCGGTGTGGAAAGTGTAATCAAAACAATGGCTTGATTCTACTGGAAAAGCCGGGTCCTGAAACCCGGCTTTGGCCACGCCGTGGTTGCGCCGCGGGTTGCGGGGGCTATGGTGAGGTTTTGGCTAAACAGGGAGAAGCTGATGACCAGAACCCCGGCGTGGAGAGGGCTTGCGTCATGTGTGCTGGTCTGTGCGGCGCTGCCCCCGCAGGCGCACGCCGACAAGCCGGACGCGAGCCTGAGCGAGGCGGACAAGCGCGCGGTATTCAAGGCGGCGGGCGCGGTTCAGAAAAAGGGGCTGTGGCTGATGTGCGCGGACGAGCCGAATCCCGCCGGCGCGACGATCGAAACCGTGCGCGATCTCAACGGCGACGGCCGCCCCGAAGCGCTGGTGACCGAAGGCGGCAGCTTCTGTTACGGGCGCACCGAGGCAGGCTATGCGCTGCTGAGCCGGCAGGCCGACGGCAGCTGGCGACGGCTGTCCGGCGGCAGCGGCATACCGGCGTTCCTTAAAACCCGGGGCAAGGACGGCTGGCCGGACATTTCCATCGGCGGGCCGGGTTTCTGCTTCCCGGTGGAACGCTGGAACGGCAGGGAGTACGCGCTCAACCGCTTCGAATACGAGGGCAAGCGCTGCAGGCCGCCGCGCTGACCGTGTCCTGAAACCGGCCACGACTGCGGACATGGAGAAAGCTGGCTTCGGGGTGTCGTTTCCCGCGTCGCGTAGAGTCAGCGCGGCTCGCTCCGGTCTGCGTTATTGCCTGGGGTGGCTGGGGGCAGCGTTCCCAGGGTTGCCAGCAGCCTGTCGATCAAGGCCCGGGTTTTTGCCGGCATGAGCTTGCGTCCCGGAAATACCGCCGACACGTTATCGCCAGGCAGATGCCAGTCCGGCAGCACGCGCTGCAAGCGTCCGCGATGCACATCGGGCTGCGCAAACGCATCGGGGACGGCGGCAATGCCTGCGCCGGCACACGCCAGATGGATCAGCAATTCCGGCGAATTGGCCGCCATGCGAACCGGTGGCGTCCCGTCCCACCGTGATTCGCCAGAGAAAAGTTGCCAACGGACGACGTCGCCGGTTCGTCCCAGCAAGCCGAGTGCGTCGTGGCGCACCAGGTCCTCGGGCGTGTGCGGATAGCCGGCGCGGGTCAGGTAGCCCGGTGACGCATAGAGTCCGATCGAGACTTTGCACAGGTGACGCGCGGCCAGCAGGGCATCGTCCGGCAGGTTGCCGGCACGGATCGCCACATCGAAGCCCTCGCCCAGCAAATCGACGCGTCGTGGCGACAGATCGAGCTCCAGGCGAATGCCCGGGTAGGCCACGACAAAACCGGCGAGCGCGTCGGCCAGCAGCAGGTTGGCAAGATCGCTCGGCATGGAGACGCGCAGTCGTCCGCTGGGCGCCGCCTGACGCTGCTCGCTCAGCGCCGCCACCGCGTCCACCTCGGCCACCACCTGGCGGGCGTGCTCCAGCAGCAAGTGGCCGAACTCGGTCAGGGTCTGGCGCCGGGTGGTGCGCAGCAACAGGCGCTCGCCCAGCCGCTGCTCCAGCGCGGCGAGCCGCCGCGACACGCTGGACTTGGGGAGTTTCAGTTGCTCGGCCGCACGGCTGAAACTCCCCAGATCGGCCACGTGGGCAAAGATCAAGAGGTCGTTGGGGTCGATAGTCGAGCCAAATTGTTCCATATAAGAAACAATGATATCCATATTCAGGGATTCTCGGGCTGATTGATGACGCCTAAAGTGCATTCATCGCAACCCCCCACCGAGGACCCGACATGAATATCCTGCAGATCAACGCCAGCGCCCGCCGTGAAGGTGCCCACTCCACCCGCCTCGCCCACGCCGTCGTCGACCGCCTGAAAGCGGCCCATCCGGACGCCCGGGCCACCTTGCGCGATCTCGCCGTGACGCCGCACCCCATGCTCGACGAAGTGGCGCTGGCCGCGCTGTTCACGCCCGCCGATCGGCGCACGCCCGAGCAGGCCGCACGCGCAGCCCTGGACGACGCGCTGATCGCCGAGATCCAGGCGCACGACACCCTGGTAATTGGCGTGCCGATGTACAACTTCGGCATCCCCGTGCAGCTGAAGAACTGGATCGATGCGATCGCCCGCGCCGGTGTGACCTTCCGCTACACCGCAGCCGGCCCCGAAGGCCTGCTCAAGGGCAAGAAGGTGTATCTCGCCCTCGCCCGCGGCGGTCGCTACCGCGACACCGACAAGGACGCGCAGGTGCCGTACCTGAAAACCGTGCTCGGCTTTCTGGGCATGACCGACTTGAGTTTTATCTATGCTGAAGGCCTGAACATGGGGCCGGAAGCTGCAGCGCAGGGCTTTGCCCGGGCCGAGGCGGATATAGCGGCCGCGTTTGCCTGACCGCAGTTCACATTACATATCAACCCCCAGGAGATCCAGCATGACCCCATCCCTTCAAAACGCCCTCAATCTCGCCGCCCGCCTCTTCATCGTCGCGCTCTTCCTGCCCGCCGGCATCGGCAAGCTGACCGGCTTTGACGGCACCGTTGGCTACATCGCCTCGGTCGGCCTGCCGCTGGCGACTGTTGGCGCGGCGCTCGCGGTAGTAGTGGAAATCGGCGCCAGCCTCGCCCTGCTCGCCGGCTTCGGCACCCGCATCGCCGCCGCCGTGCTGGCCGTGTTCACGCTGGCTGCCAGCGTCTTCTTCCACGCCTATTGGGCCATGCCGGCCGACCAGGCCTACGTGAACCAGTTGATGTTCTTCAAGAACATCGCCGTGACCGGCGGCTTGCTGATGCTGGTGGCGTATGGCGCAGGCCGCTGGAGTCTCGACGCGCGAAGCTGATCCTGAATACATCGCCCGGCGCCGCCACGCGTACCGGGTGACTGGAGGCATACACCATGAAGAAACTTGCATTCATCAAGCGCAGCAACGGCAGCCACTGGGTGGGCGACGGCTTTCCGGTGAGGAACATTTTTTCCTACACCGACATCGCCGAGGAACTCTCGCCCTTCCTGCTGCTGGATTACGCCGGCCCGGTGGAATTTCCACCCACCACGCGCAAGCTCGGCGTCGGCCCGCACCCGCACCGCGGCTTCGAGACGGTGACCATCGTCTACGCGGGCGGCGTGTCGCACCGGGACTCGTCGGGTGGCGGCGGCACCATCGGCCCCGGCGACGTGCAGTGGATGACGGCTGGCTCCGGTCTCATTCACGAGGAATTCCACAGCCCGGCATTCGCCAGGACAGGCGGCGCGTTCGAGATGGTTCAGCTGTGGGTCAACCTGCCTGCGCGGTACAAGATGTCGGCGCCGGGCTATCAGGGCATCACCGCGGACCGGATTCCGGAAGTCGCGCTGCCCAATGAAGCCGGCACGGCGCGCATCATTGCCGGCCGCTACGATGATGCGAGCGGCGAGGCGAGCGGCCCGGCGCGCACGTTCACGCCGATGAACGTGTGGGATCTGCGGCTGAAAGCGGGCCACCGGGTGAGCGTCGATCTGCCGGACGGCCATACGACCGCGCTCCTCGTGCTGCATGGCGCCATCCAGATCGACGGCCACGCGGTGCATGCGGCCGAGATGGCCGTCATGGAACGCGCCGGCACGCGCCTGGCGTTCGAGGCGAGCGAGGACACCACGCTGCTGTTGCTCAATGGCGAGCCGCTCGACGAGCCCATCGTCGGCCACGGCCCCTTCGTGATGAACACCACCGAGGAAATCGCGCAGGCGATCGATGACTTCAACAGCGGCCGCTTCGGGCAGATCGGCCAGTGAGCGGGGGCAATCCATGAACAGCGAATCCTCAAGAATGCCTGCCGTGTTCCTGGGGCACGGCAATCCCATGAATGCCATCGAGCACAACGCGTTCCACGCGAGCTGGGTGCGTCTCGGAAAGCAGTTGCCCCGGCCGAAAGCCGTGTTGTGCATTTCTGCGCACTGGGAAGCGCCCGGCGTTCGGGTGACCGCCGCTCGTCAGCCGGAAACGATCCACGATTTCTACGGTTTTCCGGACGAACTGTTTGCAGTCGAATACCCCGCACCCGGCGACCCGGAGCTCGCTCGCCGGGTCGGTGCGCTCTTGCAAGGCCACGAAGTGGTGCTGGATGACAAACGCGGGCTCGACCATGGCGCCTGGGGCGTGCTGCGTCCCATGTATCCGGCTGCGGATGTCCCAATCGTCCAGCTGAGCCTGGATACCCGCCAGCCGCTTCAAGTCCACTACGACCTGGCGCGAAAGCTTGCCCCGCTGCGCGACGAGGGCGTGCTGATACTCGGCAGCGGAAATATCGTGCATAACCTGCAGACATTCCGCTACCACGATCCCGCAGCACCCGAGTGGGCGATCGCCTTCAACGAGGCCGTGAAGCGCAAATTTGCGGCGGGCGACGCCGCGGCGCTCATCGACTACCCGGGCTTGAGCGAACACGCCAAGCTGGCCGTGCCCACGGTAGAGCACTATCTGCCGCTCATCTATGTGCTGGGCGTGCGGCATGAATCCGACGCATTCGAATTTCTGAACGACGTCGTGCACAGCAGCATTTCAATGACCTCGATCTGCATCGGCGAGAAGCGGGCAGCATGACCCCCCCCGTGACGAGGGTGATTGGCCAGACGCGTTTGGATGAACCTGGGCGAGCCTGCATGCATCTTCAGAGATATTGCCGGCCCAGGTCGGTGTCCGCTTCGGCGATCACGCACCGCTCGCAGGCGGTTCGCCCATCAGTGGCCGCATCGCCGTCAACAGGCTGCTGAAGATGCGTGGATGCAGTTTTTCCTGCTCGGCGAGCAGCTGTTTCATGGCATAGCGCTGTTGCGGCTTGGCGAAGCAGGCGGGGCAGTTCTCGAAGATGACGGGCAGACCGGTGTCTGCCGCAAAGGCGCGGGTCTGGCGTTCGCGCGCGTAGACGAAGGGCCGGATGAGGCGCAGGTCGCCCGCGTCGATCAGATAGTGCGGCGACATGGTTCTGAGCTTGCCGCCGAAGAACATCGACATCATGAGCGTTTCGGCGAGATCGTCGAGGTGGTGCGCCATGGCGACGACGTTGCAGCGCTGTTCGCGGGCGACGCGGTAGAGAATGCCGCGCCGCATGCGCGAGCAGTAGGCGCAATAGGAATCGCTGTCCTTGGTGAGCGTTTTTTGCGCTTCTTCGAGGATGGGCTGCGATTCCAGGAAGTAGGGCACGCCGAGCCCGGCCAGGTAGGGCGCGAGCGGCGACGGGTCGAACTGGTCGGATTGCGGATCGACCGTGCACGCCAGCAACTCGAATTTCACCGGGGCTTTCTGTTGAAGATGGTGCAAGGTGTGCAGCAGCGAGAGCGAATCCTTGCCGCCCGACAGCCCGAGCAGGATGCGGTCGCCGGCGCGAATCATGCGGTAGTCGCCGATGGCGCGGCCGGCTGCCGAGAGCAGCGAGCGCGAGGGTCTGATCCAGCCGGAGGTGTCGGTGTTCATGCGGAAAACTGCAAGGCGTGCAGTTGTGCGTAACGGCCCGGCTGCGCCAGCAGTTCGGCGTGGCTGCCGGTTTCGACGATGCGGCCGCCTTCGAGCACGACGATGCGGTCGGCTCGTTCGATGGTCGAGAGCCGGTGTGCGATGACGAGCGTGGTGCGGTTCTGCATCAGGGTTTCCAGCGCGGCCTGCACGTGGCGTTCCGATTCGTTGTCGAGCGCGGAGGTGGCTTCGTCGAGGATGAGAATCGGCGCGTCTTTCAGGATGGCGCGGGCAATCGCGATGCGCTGCCGCTGGCCGCCGGAGAGCCGCATGCCGTTTTCGCCGATGAGGGTGTCGAGCTTGTCGGGCAGTGCCTCGATGAATTCCCAGGCGTGCGCGGCAATGCAGGCCGCGCGGATTTCCTCGGGGGTGGCGTCGCGTTTCTGACCGTAGGCGATGTTGTGCGCCAGCGTGTCGTTGAACAGCACCACGTCCTGCGACACCAGCGCGATGTGGCTGCGCAGGTTCTGGAGCTGGAGCGCGCGGATGTCGATGCCGTCGAGCTCGATGGCGCCGCTGTCAGGGTCGTAGAAGCGCGGTATCAGGTTGGCGAGCGTGGTCTTGCCCGAGCCCGAGGCGCCGACCAGCGCGACGGTTTCGCCGGGCGCGATGTCGAGCGTGATGCGATCCAGCGCGGGCGTGTGTTTGCCGGGGTAGGTGAGGCTGACGTCGCGCAGGTGCAGGCGGCCTTCGATGCGCGCAAGCGTGCGCGTGCCCTGGTCGCGCTCGGCCTCGGTGTCGAGCATCGCGAAAATGGTTTCCGCTGCCGCGAGCCCGCGCTGCAACTGGTCGTTGACGCCGGTGAGGCGCTTTAACGGTGCGAACAGCAGCAGCATGGCCATGAAGAAGGCGACGAAGCCGCCGACCGTGGTGGTGTTGTTCGAGGCCTGGTCGGCGGCAATGAAGACGATGATGGCGAGCGCGACGGCGGCGATGAGCTGGATCACCGGTTCGTACACCGCGTTGGCGGCGACGCGCTTCATCTCGAACAGGCGTGCCTGGTTGGCGGCATGATGAAAGCGGCCCTGCTCGTATTCCTCGCCGCCGTAGAGCTTGACCACGCGGTGCCCGCCCACGGCTTCGTCCACCACCTGGGTGAGTTCGCCGATGTTTTGCTGCGCCTTGCGCGACAGGCCGCGCAGGCGTTTGCTGGCAAGGCGCACCACCCACAGCGTGAGCGGCACCAGCGCGAACACGATCAGGGTCAGGCGCCAGTTGAGCCACAGCAGATAGCCCAGCAGTCCCAGCACGGTGACGGTGTCGCGTACCAGCGTGGTGAGCGAGCTGGTGGCCGACTGCGTGACCTGGGTGACGTTGAAGGCCAGGTGGGCGATGAGCTGGCCGCTGGGGTTCTGGTCGAAATAGCGCGTGGGCAGGCTCATCAACCGGTCGAACATCGCGGTGCGCAGGTCCATCACCAGCCGGCTGCCGACCCAGGCCATGCAGTAGGTGCTGACGAAGCTGGCGATGCCGCGTACGATGAAAAGCGCCAGCAGCAGCACCGGAACCCAGCGGATGAAATCCTGGTTCTTGGCGACGAACCCCTCGTCGAGCAACGGCTTGAACAGCGCCGGCAGCATGGGCTCGGTGGCGGCGGTGCCCACCAGGGCGACGAGCGACAGTGCGAACATGCGCCAGTAGGGCTTGACGTAAGCAATCAGGCGAACGTAGAGCGTGCGGCTGGAGGGCGGGGTCACAGGGTTCGGCATGAAGGGCGGATCAGGGCCGTGGGCGGACGACGGGTTGCGTGGGAGACGATGGACGATTCGCGTTTCATTGTACCGTGCGACGGTGCCCGGGGCCGGCGGCAGGCGTAGAATACGCGCGCCATGACCGAGACCGCCAATCAACGCCCGCACGCGCAGAACCTGTTCGAGCAGCACCTGTCCGAGGTGCAGTTGCTGCTCGCCCGCCAGCGCCGGGTCGAGGCGCTGATCCAGAAGCAGGACATGCCGCGTCACGACCTGGTCGAAGGCCTGGTGCACCGCCAGCATCTGGTCGAACTCCACAATCTCCTGCTGCGCCTGTCCGCCGGCGAAATTGCCCGCGTCCTGGAGGCGCTGCCCGAGGAAGACCGGCTCGTCGCCTGGCAGGAAGTCGAGGAGAGCCGCTGCGAGCTGGTGCTCGAACTGGTGTCGGACGACGTGCGCGCCGAGTTGGTCGAGACGCGCCCCGCCAGCAGCGCGCGCAACATGCTCTCCGCGTTCGAACTGAAAAACGGCCGCCTTTCGCAGGTGCGCATCGGCAGCCGGGCCGATCTCGCGAATGTCAACCCGATCTGGGTCGACCTCGTCGCGCCGACCGCCAGTGTGCGCGCCTGGGTCGGCGAATTTTTCGAGCTCTATCTGCCCGACCCCGAAGACGTCACCGATATCGAGGAGTCGGCGCGTTTCTACATCGACGACAACGACGCAGTCCACCTGAGTTCGGACTTCCTGCTCGACAAGCAGGGCGATTCGCGCAACGTCGCGGTAGCCTTCGTGCTGCACCGCAACATCCTGTTTTCGGTGCGCAACGAGGAGCTGCCGGTGTTCCGCCTGCAGCGGCTGCGCGCGCGCACGCAGCCGGGTTATGTGTCGGACGGCAAGGACGTGCTGCTCGACCTCTACGGTGCCGACGTCGAATATTCAGCCGACGCGCTGGAGGACATCTACGCCGAGCTTGAGCGCATCGGCCGCCAGGTGCTGTCGCCGCAAGTGACGGACGACGCGGCGGCGGAAATTCTCGCCGAGATCGCCAAGGGCGAGGACCTCAACGGCCGCATCCGGCGCAACGTGCTCGACACCCGCCGCGCGCTGTCGTTCCTGATGCGCGGCCGCCTGCTCTCGGGCGAACAGCACGACGACGCGCGCCAGATCCTGCGCGACATCGAGTCGCTCGACGGCCACACGTCCTTCCTCTTCAACAAGATCAACTTCCTGATGGACGCCACCGTCGGCTTCATCAACATCAACCAGAACAAGCGTGTGTCCAAGCTCACCGCCATCTCGGTGGTGTTCGTGCCGATCAACATCATCGCCGGCATCGGCGGCATGTCCGAATTCTCGATGATGACCGCGGGCATCCCGTGGCCGGTGTCGTACGGCGCGTTCGTCGCGGCAATGGGGCTTCTGGGCTTCGGCACCTATCATGCCCTGCGCTACTTCGAAGACCGCAAGGCCCGCCAGAGCCTGCTCGCCTACCGGCGCAGGGAAGGCTGAGCGCGCCGCTTACTGCGGCACGCGCGCGTAGCCCATATACCGCTTGATCGTGGCGACGCGCTTCTGATAGGCGCGCGAGCTGCGGTGGTTCTCGTACCAGCGCGGGTTCGGCACCATCGCCGCCAGCCGCGCGGCCTGATCGCGGTTGAGGCTGGCGGCGCTGGTTCTGTAGTAGCGGCGCGCCGCGGCCTCGGCGCCGTAAATGCCGTTCCCCCATTCGATGACGTTGAGATAGACCTCCAGGATGCGGCGCTTGCTCCAGGCGGTTTCGATCATCAGCGTGATGATCGCTTCCTGGCCCTTGCGAATGAAGCTGCGCTCGCCTGACAGGAACAGATTTTTGGCGAGCTGCTGGCTGATGGTCGAGCCGCCGGCGACGAGCCGGCCTTTCTTCAGGTTCTTTCTGACGGCGGCCTCGATGCCTTCGACGTCGAAGCCTTCGTGGTCGAGGAATTTCGCGTCTTCGGCGGCGACGATGGCGCGCTTGAGATGGATCGAAATGCGATCGTACGGCACCCAGCGGTGCCGCAGTTCGGCATCGGGATTCTTGGCCTGCTGCCGTTCGAGCCCGGCGGCCATGAAGGCGGTCGACGACGGGTTATGGTCGATCCACCACAGCACATGGGCGAACACCCAGACCTGATACAGGATCACGAAGGCGACTGCCGCCAGCAGCGCGTTGCGTGTCCAGCGCAGGAGGGCGCGCATCAGGTTCGCGCCTCCTGCCAGCCCGCGGCCGGAGGCGGCTCGCGCAGACTGGCAATCACGGGCCGGGTGTCGGGCCGCACGCCGCGCCAGACGAAAAACGCCTCGGCTGCCTGCTCGACCAGCATGCCCAGCCCGTCGGCGCCGGCGCAGCCCTGTGCGCGCGCAAACTCGAGAAAGGGCGTGGTGTGTCCGTACATCATGTCGTAGGCCAGCGCGCCCGGCGCGAAAATCGACGGTGGCAGCGGCGGCAGCTCGCCAGCCAGGCTCGCCGCCGTCGCGTTCACCACCAGATCGAATTCGCCTTCGATCGCATCGAATCCGCAGACGCCCACATCGTCGCGCCCGAAGGAATCCGCCAGCGCCCTGGCGCGCGCGACGGTGCGGTTGGCGATGACCAGGGTGGCAGGCTGCGCATCGAGCAGCGGGCCGATCACCCCGCGCGCCGCGCCGCCGGCGCCGAGCAGCAGGATGCGTTCGCCCGCCAGCGAACGGTGCAGGTTGCGGGTGAGATCGGCCAGCAGCCCGGCGCCGTCGGTGTTGTCTCCCGTGATGCCGTCGGCCGCGAAGCTCAGGGTGTTGACTGCGCCCGCGCGCCGGGCGCGCGCCGTGAGCGTGGTCGCCAGCGCATACGCCTCCTCCTTGAAGGGGACGGTGACGTTGGCGCCGCGGCCGCCGGCATCGATGAAGGCGCGCACGCTGCCGGCGAATCCGTCCAGCGGCGCCAGGATGGCTTCGTACCTCATGTCCTGCCCGGTCTGGCGGGCGAAGGCGGCGTGGATCAGCGGGGATTTGGAATGGGCGATCGGGTGCCCGAAAACGGCGTAACGGTCGGTCATGGGCGCGATTCTAACCGCGCCGGGCTCAACTCAGGCCTGTTGCCAGGGCAGGCCGCGCAGTTTCCAGCCGTTCACGCTGTTACGGTGGCCGCTCGTCTTGTCGAGATCGCCCTCGAAGCCTTCGAGCACGTTGTAGCAACCGCCCCGGCCGGCGGCGGCGCTGGCGGATGCCGCAAAATGCGAGCGATGGCCACTGCGGCAGATGAACAGCAGCAGGGATTCGGGATCGGTGGCCTGCGCGAGCTGGACGAGAAAGTGCGGATTGGCGACCCAGCCCGGCCAGGATTGCCACTCCACATGCACCGCGCCGGGGATGACGCCGGTGAGCTCAAGTTCGGCGCGAGACCGCACATCCACCAGCCGGGTGCCGGGAGCGACCTGCAGCAGCTCGTGGGCTTCGAGCGGATTCAGCGCGCCCGCGTAAGGGAGCCGCAACGCCTGTCCCCGACTGTGCGCGGCGTCGAGCAGTTCGGTGATACGTCCCATCACGATCTCCTTGTCGTTTCTCCCAGTATAAGCACGCCCCCTTTGGCCGCAATGTTGCACTTAAATGGTGCGCGTGCGCAGTGAAATGCACCAATTTGGACATTTCGCCGCGCATCCGGGACCGCTATCCCGGGGCTTGCACCTTGTGGCACAATGCTTCGCGATCCATTTTTTCGCATGGCACGGTTGCTGCTAACAGCGTTCTGTGTGACGTTTCCGGCGAGGCTTGTTCGCGGCCCGCAACGTCGTTATTCAATTCAATTTCAGTCTTGAGGAGATTCAGCATGGCCGTGGCCGATGTGATGAAGACAATCAAGGACAACGAAGTCAAGTTCGTTGACCTGCGCTTTACCGATACCCGTGGCAAGGAACAGCACGTGTCGATTCCGGCACGCCTCGTGAACGAAGAGTGGTTCGAAGACGGCCACCCCTTCGACGGCTCGTCGATCGCCGGCTGGAAAGGCATCCAGGCCTCCGACATGCTCCTGAAGGCCGACCCGGATTCGGCCTACATGGACCCCTTCTTCGACGAAGCCACCCTGGTGCTGACCTGCGACGTCATCGAACCGTCCGACGGCAAGGGCTACGAGCGCGACCCGCGCTCGGTCGCCAAGCGCGCCGAGGCGTACCTCAAGTCGACCGGCATCGCCGACACCGCCTACTTCGGCCCCGAGCCCGAGTTCTTCATCTTCGATTCGATCACCTGGCACGACAACATGTCGGGCTGCGGCGTGCAGATCAACTCGGAAGAAGCCGCCTGGTCGTCGGCCGAGAAGTTCGAGAACGGCAACACCGGCCACCGTCCCGGCATCAAGGGCGGCTACTTCCCCGTGCCCCCGGTCGATTCGCTGCAGGACATCCGCGCCGCGATGGTGCTGGCGCTGGAAGAAGCCGGCATTCCGGTCGAAGTGTTCCACCACGAAGTCGCGACCGCCGGCCAGTGCGAAATCGGCACCGTGTTCAACACGCTGACCAAGCGCGCCGACTGGACGCAGACGCTGAAATACATCGTGCAGAACGTCGCCCACGCCTACGGCAAGACCGCGACCTTCATGCCCAAGCCCATCGTCGGCGACAACGGTTCCGGCATGCACGTCCACCAGTCGCTGTGGAAAGACGGCAAGAACCTGTTCGCGGGCGACGGCTACGCCGGCCTGTCCGAGTTGTGCCTGTACTACATCGGCGGCATCATCAAGCACGCCAAGGCGCTGAACGCGATCACCAACCCGTCGACCAACTCGTACAAGCGTCTGGTG
>JAIWOS010000143.1 GCA_020217265.1 Thiobacillus sp.
CAGTTCGACTGGAGCGAGGACTGGGCCGTGATCGGCGGCGAACGCACCAAGCTGCAGGTCGCCCAGTTCAAGCTGTCGCACAGCCGGGCCTTTCTGCTGCGCGCCTACCCGCTGCAGACCCACGAGATGCTGTTCGACGCCCACATCGGCTGGTCATGGCCACGGAAGGCCGCGTCATCGCCGTGCACGTCCACTGCTTCGACCGCAGGCATGCCGGCGGGCAGACGCGCTACGACTGGCGGCACTATCTGGCCGTGCTGCAGCGCAAGCCCGGCGCCCTGCGCAACGGCGCGCCCTTCCTTGAACTCCCCGATGGCTTCAGGCGCCTGCAGGCCCGGCTGACCCAGCGTCCGGGCGGCGACCGGGAGATGGTCGAGATCCTGGCGCTGGTGCTGCACCATGACGAGGAGGCGGACCCACTTACGGGTGAAATTTTCACTCGAAATTGACCCACGAAAAACTAACCCTGCCTAGATTTTGGGCGGGGGAAACCAGGAGTGATTACCGTGGGCATGTTAGCCAAGGTCAGGCGGATGCACATCCGCGACGGCCTGCCGATGCACGATATTGCGCGCCGCACTGGACTATCCCGAAACACCATCCGCAACTGGCTGCGTCAGAAAGACGTAGTCGAACCCAAATATCCCATGCATGAGAATCCGAGCATGGTCGATCCCTGGACGAAGCAGTTGCGCGTGCCTGGCTGCGCGCCGACAGCTACCGCGTCAAGCGCGTACGCCACACCGTGCTGCAGGCAGGAAACAAGCCTGACACTGAACAGAACTCCACTCGACCCGCTACAGTGGGCTTCACCCGCCGCGCAGGACGGATCTTCCGGGTCAAGGGGATATGGCTTTCGCGGCAGCGAACAGGCGAAAGAAGTTTTCCGTGGTCGCCTCGCCGATCGCTTCGGGGGTGGTTCCGCGCACGCGTGCGATTTCCTCCGCCACATGTTTCACGAAGCCCGGCTCGTTGGTCTGGCCGCGATGCGGTACGGGCGCGAGGTAGGGCGAGTCGGTTTCGATCAGCATGCGGTCGAGCGGGATCGCCGCCGCTACCTCGCGCAGCGCAGCGGCGTTCTTGAAGGTGACGATGCCGGAAAACGAGATGTAGAAGCCCAGTTCGATGGCGGCCTGCGCCACGGCCAGGCTTTCGGTGAAGCAGTGCATCACGCCGCCCGCCTCGCCGGCGTTTTCCTCGCGCATGATGGCGAGGGTGTCGTCGGCCGCGGCGCGGGTGTGGATCACCAGCGGCTTGCGGCAGGCGCGCGCGGCGCGGATGTGGGTGCGAAAGCGTTCGCGCTGCCATTCGAGGTCGCCGGTCAGGCGGAAGTAGTCCAGCCCGGTTTCACCGATGGCAACGACCTTGGGATGGTTGGCCAGGGCGACCAGTTGGTCGACCGTGGGCTCGGTGCAATCCTCGTGATCGGGATGCACGCCGACTGAGGCATAGACGTTGGAATGCGCTTCGGCCAGCGTGCGGATTTCGGGGAATTTTTCCAGCTCGACGCTGATGCACAGCGCGTGGCTGACGTGGTTTTCCGCCATGCGCCCGAAAATCTCGGGCAAACGTCCGGCAAGTTCGGGAAAATTGATGTGGCAGTGCGAATCGATGTACATGCGGTGTGCGCACCGCAAGGCGGTGCTACATGGTGTGGGTGGGTCGTGTGGATTTTAGCGAACCGCCGAGCAAACCTTCAATTTTGTTCTGCGCCATTTTGCCGCTTTCGTTGAAGGCGAACTGCACGCCCACGCCCTGGGTGCGCCCGCCGTGCGCTCCGCTGGGAGAAATCCAGATCACCTTGCCGGA
Source organism: Thiobacillus sp. (assembly GCA_020217265.1). Lineage (GTDB taxonomy): Bacteria > Pseudomonadota > Gammaproteobacteria > Burkholderiales > Thiobacillaceae > Thiobacillus. Next base: position 1,810 of record JAIWOS010000143.1, read on the forward strand.
CACGGGGAGCTTGGCCGGGTCTTCCATCAGGCTCAGCAGCATGAAGACTTCTTCGCCCATTTTGTAGGTCTTGCTGGTGGGAATGAAGAGCCCGCCGCCCTTGACGAAGGGCATGTAGGCTGCGAACAGCGCGGATTTTTCCTTGATCGACAGCGAAAGCACGCCCGGGCGCACGCCGCCAGCGTCGTGTGGATTGGCATTCACGCTTGCATTCATCGTTCCCACCTTCCGTAAACTTTCAATCGAACACGTGCCGGTATTGCGTCAGCCAGTCCTGCATTTGCAGGGCCCGGTTGAGCGGGTGTTCCAGCACTCTACCTTCTGCCGCCTGCCTGCGCGCGAGCGAGAGCAGTTTCGACAGATCCGCCCGTGCGCCGAGATGCCCGAGCGCCTCGGCAAAATCGCGGTTGAACCGCACCTGGCCGTGCAGCCGCACGGCCAGCAGGTCGGCCAGCCAGCGGTAGGCCACCGCATGCCACAGGCGCGGCGCCAGGGCTTTCCAGCGTTCGCCCTGGGTGACCGGATCGAGCTCGGCAGGCCGCGCGAGGCTTTCCGCCACCTGCCGGCGTTCGTCCGTATCGCCGCTTTCGCTCCAGCGCAGGGCGTCGAGCGGCGAACCGGACAGCGCAAGCAGGTTCGCGGCATCGTCCAGCCCCTGCCCGGCGAGCCAGGCCAGAGCTTCGGCCTGCGGCGGCAGGCCGATGTCGATGCGCGTGCAGCGGCTGCGGATGGTCGGCAACAGGCGGCGCGGCTGATCGGACACCAGCACGAATACGGTATTTAACGGCGGCTCTTCCAGCACCTTTAACAGGGCATTGGCGGCCGCCAGGTTGAGGCTGTCGGCCGGGTCGACCAGCACCACGCGGTGCCCGGCCCGGTAGGTGGAAAGCTGGACGAAATCGACCGCCTCGCGCGCCTGGTCGACCTCGATGGCGGTGGCCATCCGCGTCTCGCCTTCCCGGCTGGTTTTTTCCTGAAGGGTGACACGCAGGTAATCCGGATGGGCGCCGGTTGCGAACCAGTGGCAGGCCGCACAGGCGCCGCAGGCTTCGCCCTCGGCACGCGGCGCTTCGCACAGCAGCGCCTGCGCCCAGGCCTGCGCCAGCGCGGCCTTGCCCACCCC
>JAIWOS010000144.1 GCA_020217265.1 Thiobacillus sp.
CGCCCGCTCGCGCGCGCGGCGCGCGACCCGGCGGCTGCGCAGGATCGTGTCCTCGCGCGTCTCATCGCGCTGCACCGCGACAGCGGGTTCGGGCGCGCCCACGACTACGCGTCGATCCGCAGCGCGGCGGATTTCCGCGCGCGCGTCACGGTGCAGCACTACGACGATCTCGCGCCCTGGATCGCTGACCAGCAACGTGGCGAGGCGGGGCTCACCACTGCCGCGCCGGTGCTCTACGCGCTCACCAGCGGCACCACCGGCTCGCCCAAATACCTGCCGGTGACGTCCGCCGCGCTCGCCCAGCACCGGCGCGGGCAACGTCTGTACACCCTGCTGCAATATCGCGCCTGCCCGGAGGCTTTCGCGGGACGCGCGCTCGGGCTGGTCGGGGCGGCCGAGGAAGGCCGCACCGCCGAAGGCGTGCCCATCGGCTCGGTATCGGGCGCGCTGTACGCCGCGATGCCTGACTTCATGCGCCGCCGTTACATTGCGCCGCCGGAAGTCTTCGCGCTCGGCGACCACGAACTCAAATACCGCACGCTCGCCCACCTGGCCTTGCGCGAACCGCGCCTCACCTATCTTGCCGCCGCCAACCCCTCGTCCTTGCTGCGCCTGCAAGGTGTGCTCGAAGCCGAACGCGCGGCGCTGCTTGCCGGCGTGGCGAGCGGGCGCTTCGCGGGCTGGGAGACGTTTCCGTTCGAACTGCGGGAGGCGCTGTCGCCCGCCGCCGTGCCGCTGCCGGATCGCGCGGCTGAGCTTGCCGAATTGGCGCGTTTCGACTTCGCTTCGGTGTGGCCGGAACTGAAACTCGTCGCCACCTGGACCGGCGGCAGTTGCGGCATCGCGCTGGCGAAGCTGCGCGAACGCCTGCCACCGGCGTGCCGGGTGTTCGACATCGGCTACCTCGCCACCGAGTTTCGCGGCACGCTCACGCTCGCGCCCGGGCGCACGGCCGGGCTGCCGCTGGTGGACGAGCACTACTACGAATTTGTCGAACGCGACGCGTGGGACGCCGGCCGCCCGGTGTTCTTGGGCTTGCACGAATTGCAGGCGGGCACGCTCTACTACGTGATCGTCAGCACAGTTTCGGGCCTGCCACGCTATTTCATGAACGACCTGGTCGCGGTCGATGGCTGGTTCGAGACGACCCCGCTGCTGCGCTTCGTGCAGAAAGGGCGCGGCGTCACCAGCATCACCGGCGAGAAACTCTACGAAGGCCAGTTTCTCGACGCGATGGCCGCGCTGGCCTGCCGCGCGCCGTTCTACCTCCTGCTCGCCGACGAGGCGGAAAGCCGCTACCGGCTCTATCTGGAAGCTCCGGTCGACTCAGGATTTGCCGCCCGGCTCGATGCCGCGCTTGCCGAACGCAATATCGAGTACCGAGACAAGCGCGCCAGCGGCCGGCTCGCGCCGCTCGGTGTTGCAAGTTTGAAATCGGGCGCGGGCGATGCCTACAAGCAGCACCTGGTCGCGCGCGGCCAGCGCGAAGGCCAGTTCAAATACCTCGCCGTGCAGTACGCGCGCGAATGCGCGTTCGATTTCGGGCCCTGGCTGGCATGAATGCACTCGCCGACCTCGACTTCCACACCCTGACGATTCCCTTCCGCCAGCGATTCAGCCACGCCTCGGCGAGCCGGGACGCGACCGCCAGCGTGTGGGTCACGGCGACCACGCGCGCCGGGCACGTCGGCTACGGCGAGGCCTGCCCGCGCCCCTATGTGACCGGCGAAACGCTCGATTCGGCGCGCGTGTTCTTTCACGCCGTGCGCGACGACGTGCTGGCAAACATCCGCGACGCGGCGAGTCTTGCCGACTGGGTGACGCACCACGCCGCGCGCATCGATGCCGCGCCCGCCGCGTGGTGCGCCATCGAGCTGGCGCTGATCGACGCGCTCGCGCGCGACGCGAACCAGACCGCCGAAGCCTGGCTGGGCTTGCCCGAGACCACGGGCGAATTCCGCTACAGCGCCGTGCTGGGCGACGCCCCCCCGGGGTTTTTTGCGGCGAATTTCGCGCGCTACCGCGCGGCAGGATTCACCGACTACAAGCTCAAGCTCGTGGGCGATCTCACGCGCGATCGCGCCAAGCTCGCCGTGCTGGATGATCCGGCTGTCGCGCGCCTGCGGCTCGACGCGAACAACCTCTGGAACGACGCCAATGCCGCCCTCGCCTATCTCGATGCGCTTGGCGCGCCGGCCTTCGCCGTCGAGGAACCCCTCGCCGTCGAGCGCGCCGCAGAGTTGCCCCGCCTCGCGCGCGCGCTCGATACGGCGATCATCCTCGACGAAAGCCTCACCCGCATCGAGCAGCTCGCGGCGCTCGAGCCCGGCGTGCGCTGGATCGCCAACCTGCGCGTCTCCAAGCTCGGCGGCCTCACGCGCACACTCGCCCTGCTCGACGCGGCCCGCGCGCGCGGCGTCGGCATCATCGTTGGCGCACAGGTCGGGGAAACCAGCCTGCTCACGCGCGCAGGGCTGACCGTCGCCCACGCGGCGGGCACGGCCTTGCTGGCGCAGGAAGGCGCGTTCGGCACGCAGTTGCTGTACGGCGACGTCATCACCCCCTCATTGATGTTCGGTATGGGCGGCTGGCTGGATTTCACCGCCGCGGGTGCTGGATGGGGTCTGGCGTGCGCGCCGGAAGAAGCCTGGCTCGGCCCATGAACACGGCGCCCGGTTCGAGCCTCGCGAACAGGAAGGCACACAACGGGCAGCCGATATAATCCGGGTTTTGCCCCCGCGCCCGACATGACAGAAATTCTCGTCCTCTACTACAGCGTGCACGGCAGCGTGCGCAGCATGGCGCAGCTCGTCGCGCGCGGCGTCAACCAGGTGGCGGGCGCGCAGGCGCGTCTGCGCAGCGTGCCGCCGGTCGCGCCGCGCACCCAGATCGCCGAGCC
>JAIWOS010000167.1 GCA_020217265.1 Thiobacillus sp.
ATGGCTAAGCAGATGATAGACACTCCTAACTTAGACGAGTTAGAGAAGGGTCCTTGGCCTTCGTTCGTTACTGGTTTAAAGCGGTTAGCTAAGGAGAACGACATGATGGTTGACTTAATGGGTCAGTTAGAGACTTCGTACAAGACTAAGTTCGGTTACTGGAAGGGTGGTACTGTTGGTGTTTTCGGTTACGGTGGTGGTGTTATACCTCGGTTCACTGAGTTAAAGGACGAGAACGGTAACCCTCAGTTCCCTGAGGCTGCTGAGTTCCACACTTTACGGGTTCAGCCTCCTGCTGGTATGCACTACACTTCGGACTTATTACGGAAGATGTGCGACGTTTGGTCGAAGAACGGTGGTTCGGGTTTAATAGCTTTCCACGGTCAGTCGGGTGACATAATGTTCCAGGGTATAAAGACTGCTGACGTTCAGCGGGCTTTCGACGAGTTCAACGAGATGGGTTTCGACTTAGGTGGTGCTGGTCCTGCTTTACGGACTTCGATGTCGTGCGTTGGTGCTGCTCGGTGCGAGATGTCGTGCTACGACGAGGCTAAGGCTTTACGGACTGTTATAAACAACAACTTAGACGACATGCACCGGCCTTCGTTACCTTACAAGTTCAAGTTCAAGTTCTCGGGTTGCCCTAACGACTGCGTTAACGCTATACAGCGGTCGGACATGGCTACTATAGGTACTTGGCGGGACAACATACGGGTTAACGAGGCTCAGGTTCAGGACTACATGAAGGCTCACGGTATGAACGACTTAGTTAACGACGTTATATCGAAGTGCCCTACTAAGGCTATAACTTTAGTTGAGTCGTCGAAGTTCGCTGCTTCGGAGCACGTTTCGGCTGCTGACTTAGGTAACGGTCAGACTATGTGCATAGACAACAAGAACTGCGTTCGGTGCATGCACTGCTTAAACGTTATACCTGGTGGTTTATTACCTGGTAAGGACAAGGGTGTTACTATATTAGTTGGTGGTAAGGGTGTTTTAAAGATAGGTGCTACTATGGGTACTGTTGTTATACCTTTCATGAAGTTAGAGTCGGAGGAGGACTTCGAGAAGTTAAACGACTTAGCTCGGAACATAATAGACTTCTTCGCTGAGAACGCTTTAGAGCACGAGCGGACTGGTGAGATGATAGAGCGGATAGGTTTAACTAACTTCTTAGAGGGTTTAGACATACCTGTTGACCCTAACATGATATCGTCGCCTCGGTCGAACCCTTACTTCCGGTCGGACGACTGGGACGAGCAGGTTGAGAAGTGGAACGAGTACAAGCAGTCGGCTGCT
>JAIWOS010000168.1 GCA_020217265.1 Thiobacillus sp.
ATGGCTGAGTTACGGCAGCCTATAGAGTCGGGTGCTCCTGACCCTATGCCTTACATGCACCCTGTTATGGTTAAGAACTACGGTAAGTGGGCTTTCCACTCGCACCCTAAGCCTGGTGTTTTATACCACCGGGCTGAGTCGGGTGACGAGATATGGACTGTTAAGGCTGGTACTCAGCGGCAGATGGACCACTACACTATACGGGAGTTAGCTGACATAGCTGACCAGTACGGTGACGGTTACGTTCGGTTCACTGCTCGGTCGAACATAGAGTACATGGTTGCTGACGGTTCGAAGGTTGAGCCTTTAATAAAGGCTTTATCGGAGAAGGGTTACCCTATAGGTGGTACTGCTAACTCGGTTTCGATGATAGCTCACACTCAGGGTTGGTTACACTGCGACATACCTGGTACTGACGCTTCGGGTGTTGTTAAGGCTTTAATGGACGAGTTATACGACGACTTCGTTAAGTGCGAGATGCCTAACCGGGTTAAGTTATCGACTTCGTGCTGCGAGATAAACTGCGGTGGTCAGGCTGACATAGCTATAATAGTTCAGCACACTAAGCCTCCTAAGATAAACCACGACTTAGTTGCTAACGTTTGCGAGCGGCCTTCGGTTGTTGCTCGGTGCCCTGTTGCTGCTATACGGCCTGCTTTAGTTAACGGTAAGCCTTCGTTAGAGGTTGACGAGAAGAAGTGCATATGCTGCGGTGCTTGCTTCCCTCCTTGCCCTCCTATGCAGATAAACGACCCTGAGCACTCGAAGATAGCTATATGGGTTGGTGGTAAGAACTCGAACGCTCGGTCGAAGCCTACTTTCCACAAGTTAGTTGCTGCTGGTTTACCTAACAACGCTCCTCGGTGGCCTGAGGTTGCTGAGGTTGTTAAGAAGATATTAGCTACTTACAAGGCTGACGGTAAGCCTTGGGAGCGGATGATAGACTGGATAGACCGGATAGGTTGGCCTGCTTTCTTCGAGAAGACTGGTTTACCTTTCACTAAGTACCACATAGACAACTGGCGGGGTGGTCGGTACAACTTAAACGCTTCGGCTCACATACGGTTC
>JAIWOS010000145.1 GCA_020217265.1 Thiobacillus sp.
GAGCATCCAGGCGCGCAGCTCGGCGGCCTCGACTCCGCCGACGATCAGGTCGCGCAGCCACTCGAACGCGGCGGTTTCGCCGGCCAGCCGCGCGGCGACCACGCGCCCGGCCTCGATGCGCACGCGCTTGCCGATGCCGCGCGGGCGATCTTCGTAGTGCATGACCGCGAGCGGATCGCCGAGTCCGAGCGCGGTGTCGAGCGCGGCGATCAAGTCCGCCGGCGGCGCTTCGGCGTGTGCGAGCCGCAGCGTGAGGACTTCCATCTCGCGGCCGGCGAGCCCTGCCGCGCCATATTCACATGAACGCAGCAGCGGCTGCGCCGCGTCGAGTAGTGCCGCGCCGTCGCCCACCGCCAGCACCGCCATGCGCCAAGGCAGTTCGGCTTTCGTGACCTGCACGGCGGCGTGCTTGAGTTCGGGCTGCTTCGACACGGCGTCGAATACCGGCAAGGTCAGCGCGTTGACCCCGCGCCCGCCCATGAAGCGCGCGCCCCAGTGCATGGGCAGGAAGCACTGGCCGGGGCGCACGCTCTCGCTCGCCTCGACCGCGACGACCGCCTCGCCGCGCCGGCTTTTCACGCGCACCAGGTCGCCCGGGTTCAGGCGGCGCAGTTCGAGATCGCGCGCGGACATCGACAGCACCGGCGCGTCGACATGAGCGAACAGCCGCGCCACCTTGCCGGTGCGGCTCATGGCGTGCCAGTGGTCGCGCAGGCGACCAGTGTTGAGCCGCAAGGGATAACGCGCGTCGACCGGCTCGGCCACCGGCTGGTAGGCAGCAGCATGGAATTTCGCCCTGCCGCTGGCCGTAGGGAACACGCCGTCGGCGTAGAGCCGCGCGCGGCCCTCGTCCGCGCCTTCGGGAAACGGCCACTGGCGCGGCTTCTCGTCGAGCAGCGCGTAGGAGAGACCGGTGATGTCGAGGTCGCGCCCGCGCGTGGTCTCGCGGTGTTCGTTGAACACCGCTTCGGCGTAGGAGTAGGGGAACAGCCGCGCGCCGTCGGGCGACAGCCGGCGCGCGAAGTCGGTGACGATGGCCCAGTCGGGCCGCGCCTCGCCGGGCGGCGGCACGGCGGCGTGTACCCGCGTGATGCAGCGTTCTGAATTGGTCATCGTGCCCTCGACCTCGCCCCAGGTCGCGGCGGGCAAGAGCACGTCGGCAAAGGCGGCGGTTTCGGTGTCGGCGTAGGCTTCCTGCACTACCACGAGTTCGGCTTTTTCCAGCGCGGCGTGCACGCGGTTCTGGTCGGGCATCGACTGCGCGGGGTTGGTGCAGGCGATCCACACCGCCTTCACGTCGCCGGCGGCGAGCGCGTCGAAGAGTTCCACCGCGGCCTTGCCGGGCTTGGCGGGCACGCTCGGCACCCCCCACAAGCGCGCGACTTCGGCGCGGTGTTCGGGGTTGGCCAGATCGCGGTGCGCGGACAGAAGATTCGCCAGCCCGCCGACCTCGCGCCCGCCCATGGCGTTGGGCTGGCCGGTGAGCGAGAACGGCGCCGCGCCGGGCTTGCCGATCTGCCCGGTGGCGAGGTGCAGGTTGACGAGCGCGGCGTTCTTGTCGACGCCGCAACTCGACTGGTTGAGTCCCTGGCAGTACAGCGACAGCGTGGGCCCGGCGGCGAACCAGCGCGCGGCGGTGACGATGTCGTCCGCCGCCACGCCGCAGATCGACGCGGCCTTTTCCGGCGTGTATTCGCGCACCAGATCGCGCAAGGCCGACCAGCCGTCGGTATGGGCGTCGATGTAGGCGCGGTCGATGCGCTCCTCCCACAGCATCACGTTCAGCATGGCGTGGAACAGCGCCACGTCGGTGCCGGGCAAAATGGCGAGGTGCAGGTCGGCTTCGGCGGCGGTGTCGGTGCGGCGCGGGTCGACGACGATCAGCTTCTGTGCGGGATTTTTCTTGCGCGCGGCCTCGATGCGGCGGAACACGATGGGATGCGCGTAGGCGGTATTCGCGCCGGCAATGAAGATCGTGCCGGCGGCGTCGATGTCGTCGTAGCAGCCGGGCGGCGAATCCGCGCCCAGCGTGGCCTTGTAGCCGGCCACCGCACTCGACATGCACAGGCGCGAATTGGTGTCGACGTTGTTGGTGCCGATGAGCCCCTTGGCGAGCTTGTTGAAGACGTAGTACGCCTCGGTGGTGAGCTGCCCGGAAATGTAGAAGGCGACCGCGTCCGGGCCATGCTCGGCGATGATGGCCCGGAATTTTTCGGCGACATGATCGAGCGCGACCTCCCACGACACCGGCGCACGCGGCGCATCGCGCGCGGTGCGCAATTCCGGACGCAGCGCGCGCCCCGACGCCCGCGCCGCCAGATGCAGCGTCGCGCCCTTGGTGCACAGTTTTCCGGCATTGGCCGGATGCGCGGGATCGCCGCGCACGCCGGTGATCTTGCCAGCCTCGGTTTCGATCAATACGCCGCAGCCGGTGCCGCAGTAACAACAGACAGAGGGGACGACAGACATGGGCAACTCCTTGCCCGGTCATTCAGCAGACTCCATGCCAGCCCGGAACACCCCTGACGATTCAATGAGTTGCATCCCGTCGCCCGGCTGACGGCGCGCCGGCGCGCACAACGGCGGTGCAACGGGTTGCCCGCGCGCCGCAACTTGGTGCGGATTCAGGCCGCTTCGCCGATCGGGCGAATCCCCGGCAGCAGGCGGAAGCTCTCGCGCCGCACCGTCTCGACGAAATCCGCCACGTAGGCGCGCGCCGCGTCGTCCGCGCGCACCGCCGCGTGCAACTCCGCCCACAGCCCGTCGCGCCCGATCCGGCGGGCGACGACATAACCGCGCTCCAGATACGGCGCCACCGCCCACGCCGGCAGCGCCGCCA
>JAIWOS010000226.1 GCA_020217265.1 Thiobacillus sp.
AAAATGAGCGTGGAATTCAGCCTGTCGGTGCAATACGCCAGCGAGGCGGACGCGCTGCCCGGTCGTGCGCAAGTCCGCCGCTGGGTCGCCGCAACGCTCGAAGGGCCGGCCGAAATCACCGTGCGCATCGTCGAGGCCGATGAAGCACGCGCGCTCAACCAGGACTTTCGCCACAAGGATTACGTGCCCAACGTGCTGACGTTTGAGTACGGCGAAATCTCTCCGGGCATACTCGGCGGCGACGTGGTGATCTGCGCGCCCGTCGTCGAACGCGAGGCGCGCGAACAGGGCAAGCCACTGTTGCATCATTACGCGCACATGACGATCCACGGCGTGCTGCACCTGCAGGGCTACGACCACCTCGATTCCGAGGAAGCCGCAGCCATGGAAGCCTTGGAAATCCGACTGCTCGCGCGATTCCGCATCCCCGATCCCTATCAGGATTCAAACAGCCGAGATTGACAAACCCGCGCGTTCCCGCATAATGTGAATTTCAACAAAACATTTTTGGGAGGCGGGGATGCGAAGCATTTTGCTGGCAGGGCTTACCGTGTTGGCGTTGAGCGCCTGCGGTGGGAAGGATGACGCAGAACCCACCACCCAGTCCGACCAACCTGCAGCCGCGCCCGCCGGCAACGCCAGTGCCGCCGAGGTGGCCAAGGAAGCGCGCGGCAAGCTCAAGTGCCCGCCCAAGCTCACGACCGCTGCCCGCGCCGCCGGCGCGCCGGTCGACGACATCCAGGGTGTGCGGCCGGGCATGAGCTACGACGAAGCCGCCCAGCTCGTGATGTGCAGCCACGAGCTGATGGTCGTCACCGAGGACAAACGCGCGCGTTTCAATATCCCCACCTACGGCCAGACCCTGCGTCAGGGTTTCAACGCGGAGTTCGCCAAGGAACGGGTGCAGAAAACCGGCCAGGAGATCATGCAAGAGATGCAGGCTCGCCACATGGCGCGTGCGAACAATGCCGTCGTGCGCGACATTGCGCCCGGCGAGGCCAAATGGTTCGTCGGCACGCTGGGTCTGCCGGGCCAGGAGCGCGTGACCGATGTGGCACGCGAGGAATGGTTCGCCGAAGGTCGCCAGCCGACCGTCGCTGCCGTCGAAAAGGCGCTGATCGACAAATACGGCACGCCCATTCAATACCGCCCGGGCGGAGGTGAACTGCGCTGGGCGTTCGACCCGTATGGCCGCCCGGTCACTGAAGCCTCGCCGCTCTCCCAGGCCTGCTATGCCAACGCTTACCTCAATTCCGGCATGAGCTTCTCGCCCGATTGCGGCGTGATCGTCGGCGCGCGCATCGTGCCGATGCGCGACAACCCGGCCATCGCAGAATCGCTGACCGTGGTCGTCGCCAACCAGGCCGAGGGTTACGAGCGCATCACCGCCACCGAGCAGGCGCTCCTCGCGCAGGAAAACGCGCGCCGCGCCAAACAGGCCGAGGACGCGGCGAAGAACGCCGACGCGCCCAAGCTGTGAAGCGCGCCGCCCTCGCCACCGTCGCGTTCGCGCTCGTGGCCGCCGGCTGCGGCAAAGACGCGAACGACGCCGCCCCGGCGGCCGCCGCACCCGCTCTGGCCCCTGCGACTGCACCGTCTTCACCTGCTGTGTCGCCCACAGGCAGCGCATCCACCCCAGCAAGCCCACAGCCGCTCGCCGGACGCACCGGCGAGCTTGCGCAACCGGATGAGCTCGCCATCGTCCTGCTCTACCACGACCTGGCCGGCCTGCCGGTGCCGGTGGCCGACTGGGTCGAGCTCGATACCCGGGTGCAGTTCGCGCCCGGCGCGCAGAAGGCGGGCCTGCGTGAGCAGATCACCCGTGAAGTCGAGGCAGCGCAGGCGGCGGTGAAGTCGGTCGGCACCCTGCTCGTGACGCTCGCCGACGCCCAGCTCTCCGACTACGACCCCGGTTACGGCGAATTCACGATCCGCGCGCTCGCACCGAGCTCGACCATCCCGTTCAAGGCGCAGGGCACCGAGGTCGCGATCAAGTTCGACAACGCGCGCGAGGTGCAGCTCCTCAAGATGGACGCCGCCGAAGCCCAGCGCCTGACCGACACACTGGGGCGCTTCAGTCGCGGCACGATCGACCTCGAGCTCGCCATCACGGGTGTAGTCCCCGGCACCGCCGGCGGCACGCTCACCACCCGTGTGGTCGGCTACACCCTGCGCACCCAGCAAGGCCAGACGCTGGTGCGCAAGCGCTTCGATTCCTGACCCCCTCACCGGAGCCATCCATGCCGCGCCCGTCGTTACTCGCCGCCGCGCTGACGCTGCTGTCCGCGACCGTCCTCGCCCAGACACCCGCCAAGCTCTGCAGCGAGCGCACCACCTGCACCGAGACCGCGCGCTTTGCTGCCGAGATGGCCGAATTCCGCTTCAGCCGTGCCGTCAACAGCTACCGCATGGTCACCGCGACCCTGCGTTTCACCAACAAGTCCGACGCGCCGCTCACGCTCGCCTACGTCGACGGCAGCGCGGTGGCCATCGACGACGCCGGCAACCGCTACGTCGTGCAGAACACGCGCACCGAGGTTCAGGGTATTGGCATCGTCACCCGCAACCGTTTCGACCCGACCTTCACGCTCGCGCCGGGCGAATCGGCCGAAGCGCGCGTGACCGTGCGGCATTTCCTCAAAGGCGTGCAGGGTACGGTGTTCGACTTCGACGTGGCGATACGCGAGATCGAGCCCACCCCCGGCGGCGGCTACAAGCTCGGGCGCGAGAATCTCTTGCGCTACAGCGGTCTGCGTGACGGCATGGCCGCCGCACCGCGCGCCGCTGCCCCGGCAGCGGGTGCCGCCGCGCAAGCGGGCGACACCT
>JAIWOS010000227.1 GCA_020217265.1 Thiobacillus sp.
ACCCGATCGCGCCCCACCACCACGGGCGCGCCGGTCTTGCGATGGATCAGCAGGGGTTCGTCGCCGACTTCGGCAGGCCGGCTGTCCGGCGTCACCTCGACGCAGCCGCGGGCGCGGCCGCCGTAACCCCGGCTGACGACGCCGGGACGCAGGCCGCGCGCGCGCAGGCGTTCGATCAGCCAGATCGTCAGGGGCGTCTTGCCGCTGCCGCCCGCCGTGATGTTGCCGACGACGACGACCGGCACGCCGACGGCGACCGTTTCCAGCCATTGGCGTCGATACGCCAGGCGACGCAACCCGGCCACCAGCGCGAACACGCCGGCCAGCGGCAGCAGCAGCACCGTGAGCACGCCAGTGCGCGCCCAGAGCTGCGTAAGCGAGATCATGCGGGAATCAGGGCGTGGGCGCGGTCTGCGTGGCGAAGGTGATACGCGTGAGGCCGACGCGGCGCGCAGCCTCCATCACATTCACCACCGACTGATGCGCGGCGCGGGCGTCCGCGTTGATCACCACCACGGGTTCGTTCTGGTTGGCGGCGGCGGATTTGAGCGCGGCGGCGATCTTGTCGATGCCGGCGTCACCGAGCGGAACGTTGTCGATCTGATAGCGGCCGTTCTCGCCCACGCCCACCTCGATCTGCCTGGGCGGATTCGGCGTCTGCTCCGCACTGCTGGTCGGCAGGTTGATCTTGAGCTCGGCGAAGCGCGCATAGGTGGTGGTCACCGCCAGGAAGATCACGATGACGAGCAGGATGTCGATGAACGGAATCAGGTTGATTTCCGGGTAATCCTCGCGACGGCCTTTGCGGAAATTCATCGCGCCATCACTTCCGTTCGCCGTGGACGATTTCCACCAGCTTGATCGCCTGTTGCTCCATGTCCACCACCAGCGCCTCGACCTTGCGGCGGAAGTGGCGATAGAAGGTCATGGCGGGGATCGCGACGATGAGGCCGAACGCGGTGTTGTACAGCGCGATCGAAATGCCGTGCGCGAGCTGGGCCGGATTGGTGCCGCCGGCGGTCTGCGCGCCGAAAATCTCGATCATCCCCACGACCGTGCCAAACAGCCCGAGCAGCGGCGCCATGCTGGCGATGGTGCCCAGGGAGGTGAGAAACCGGTCGAGTTCCTGGGTGACCGCGCGGCCGGACTCCTCGATGGATTCCTTCATCACCTCGCGCGAATACTGCGCGTTCTTCAGCGCAGTAGCGAAAATGCGCCCGAGCGGCGAATTCTCGGAGAGCTTGGTGACGAGGTCCTGCGTGACGCCGCGCTCCTGGAAAGCCTTAATGGTTTCCATCAGCAGGTTCGACGGTACGACCTCCTGCGTGCGCAGGCTGTAGCTGCGCTCGATGATGATGGCCACGGCAATGACGGACGCCAGGATCAGCGGCCAGATCGGCCAGCCGGCCGCCTCGATGATGGCAAGCACTGGATACCACTCCCTTGAAATGAACAGACGAAATGTAGCGCCCGCGCACAGGTTAGAGCAAGCCCGGCACATTGGTAGCCTGTGTCGGGACACGAAATCGAGTTCTCCACAATAGATGTGGATAAGTCTGTGTGGAAGTGGTCTTGAGCTCGGCTAAGCCTTCGGCCACAAAGGAAAAAAGCATTTGGCCCAAAAAGTGACCACCGGCCATATTTTCATATTTTTCAATTGGTTATATAAACTCAAGCAACGTCAATAGGGCTTTACAGGTTTTTTTTATGAAAGTTTGGCGACTGTGCATGAACCATTCCAGGACACCCCCGTTATCCTCGCCGCCATGGACCTACTCGACGAAGCGCCCACCCTGCCCATCCTCACCGTGAGCGAGCTCAACCGCATGGCGCGGCGCGCGCTCGAATCGCAATTGCCGCTGTTGTGGGTGGAAGGCGAGGTGTCCAATTTCGTTCGCGCCGCCTCCGGGCACTGGTATTTTTCGTTGAAGGATGAAGCGGCGCAGGTGCGCTGCGTGATGTTCCGGGGACGCAACCAGTTCGCCGATTTCACGCCTGCAAACGGCGACCATGTGGAGGTTCGCGCCCTGCCCTCGCTCTACGAGGCGCGCGGCGACTTCCAGCTCGGCGCGGAAAACATCCGCCGCGCCGGCGCCGGCCGCCTTTACGAGGCCTTCGTCAGGCTGAAGGCCAAACTCGAATCCGAGGGCCTGTTCGATCCTGCGCGCAAGCGTGCGCTCCCGCCCTATCCGCGCGCACTGGGCGTGGTCACCTCGGCGCAGGCCGCTGCGCTGCGCGACGTGCTGACCGCGCTGGCGCGGCGCATGCCGGGCATCCGGGTCGTGCTGTATCCGACCCCGGTCCAGGGCGCCAGTGCGGGCGCACAGATTGCCGAAGCCATCCGCACCGCAAGCCGGCGCGCGGAGTGCGATGCATTGCTGGTCGTGCGTGGCGGCGGCTCGCTGGAGGATTTATGGGCCTTCAACGACGAGGCCGTCGCGCGCGCGATCGCAGCATGCGCGATGCCGGTGGTGTCGGGTGTCGGCCACGAAACCGATTTCACGCTGGCCGATTTTGCTGCCGATCTGCGCGCCCCCACCCCGACCGCGGCCGCCGAACTCGCCAGCCCGATGCGGCAGGAACTCTTGACGCGGCTTGATGCACTCGCGCGCCGGATGGGGCGGCAGTTCGCCTACCGGCGGCAAGACGCGGCGCAGCGTCTGGACGACCTGGCGCGGCGGCTGCTGCACCCGGCCGAGCACCTGCGACGCCAGAGGGCGCAGCTGGAACAGCTCTCCGCACGCCTGCGGCGCACGCATGAATTGGGCCGGCTGCGCGCGCAGGCCCGGCTCGACGCGCTGCGCGCGCGCCTG
>JAIWOS010000028.1 GCA_020217265.1 Thiobacillus sp.
CGTCGGCAGCGTGCGCGAGCCGACGCCGTCGATCAGCAATCGCACCCGCACGCCGCGGCTCGCCGCGCGCACGAGCGCGTCGCGCACGGCGGCGGCACTGGCGTCGGCGTTGAAAATGTAGGTTTCGAGGTGGATTTCCACGCGGGCCGCGTCGAACGCGGCAATCAGCGCGGGAAAGAATTCGGCGCCGTTCTGCAACAGGCGCAGCCGGTTGCCCGGGAGAAATTCGGCGCCGCGCGGTAACAGCCGCCAGCCGCGCGTCATGAGGCAAGCTTGAGCTTGGCGGTGAGCGCGGCGTGGTCGGAGATGCGGTGCCAGGCGTGGCCGGTGTGGACGCGCGCCGCCTGCACCTGGAAACCGCGCACGTAGATGCGGTCGAGCTGGAACACCGGCAGGATCGAGGGATAGCTCTTCGCCGGCTGGCCGTGATGGGTTTCGAACACCTCGGCCAGCCCCAGCTCGTCCTCGAAGAAGCGCCCGGCGCGCACCAGCCAGTCGTTGAAGTCGCCGGCGAGGATGAGCGGCGCCGATTCGGGCACGACGGCGCGGATGCGCGCGGCGATCATCTCAAGCTGGCGCTTGCGGCCGCGCTCGGTGAGCCCGAGGTGGACGTTGATGCAGTGCACCGGCACCGCCACGCCCGGCACCTCGATTTCGCAGTGCAGCATGCCGCGGCTCTCGAAGGCGTGGGCGGAAATGTCCTCGTTTTCCCAGTTGAGGATCTTGTAGCGCGAAAGAATGGCGTTGCCGTGGTGGCCGGTGTCGTAGACGCAGTTCTTGCCGTAGGCGAAGTCGGTGTAGACGTGGCCGGCGAGGAATTCGTGCTGCGGCTTGCCCGGCCAGTGCTGGAAGCGGCTGGCGCGCGCGCCGTGGCTGCCCTGCACTTCCTGCAGGAAAACGATGTCGGAGCCCAGAAGGCCCAGGCGGTCGCGCAGCTCGTGCACCGTCAGCCGCCGGTTGAATTGCGACAGGCCCTTGTGGATGTTGTAGCTGGCGATGGAAAGCGCGCTCATGGCCAGCCGATTATAGGCGCGTCGGCAGCAGGCGGATGGCTTCGGCGTTGGACGGCGAGAAGCAGGCGGCGGCCGCCTGGTCCCAGGGCAGCCACTGGTAAGCAGTGTGCTCGCGCGGGGCGAGCGTCGGCGCGAGCGGCGCCGGCAGCACAAGGCCGAACACGTGTTCGGTGTTGTGGGTCACGCCCGGCGCGTAGCGGTGGCGCCAGCGCTCGTAGATTTCGTAGCGGTTCTGGAGGTTCCAGTCGGTCAGGGCGTAGCGTGTCGCGTCGAAGCCGGTTTCCTCGGCGACTTCGCGGATCGCGGTCTGTGCGAGCGTTTCACCCGCGTTTTGCGAACCCGTGACCGACTGCCAGTAGCCGGGCGCGTCGGCGCGTTCGAGCAGCAAGACCTGTCCGTCCGCCGTGTGGATGACGACGAGAACGGAGACGGGAGTCTTGAAGGCGGTCAAAGAATGCGCGCGGTGAGTGGCCGGCCGTCGAGCATGAGGGCCAAGAGCCGGTCGATGTTGGGATGCTTGCCGGGGTGGGCGCTCGCGTCCTGCGCGTGTTCGGCGTAGATCGCGAGCCCCTCGGCGGCGGCTTCGGCGTCGATGGCGCCGTATTTCTGCGCGAGGTAGGCGTACACGCGGAACGACCCCGCGGTGCCGGGGGCGTTGGCGATGGTGGCGACCTCCGCGCCTGCGGCGTCGGTCAGTACCAGTTTTTCGCCGGCGGCTTCGGGCAGGGTTTTCAGGATGTCGGCAAAGGTCATTTCAGAATCCTCGATCCGCGAAGGACGCGAAGGCGCGCGCAGTCAAAACCCGCTTTTCTTCGTGTTCCTTCGCGTCCTTTGCGGATAAAAATCACACGCCCTTGTCGGCCGCGACCGGGTTGCGCAAACGGATGTGCAGCTCGCGCAGCTGCTTTTCGTCGACCACGTTGGGGGCGTTGGTCATGAGGCAGGAGGCGCGCTGGGTCTTGGGGAAGGCGATGACGTCGCGGATCGACTCGGCGCCGGCCATCAACGTGACCAGGCGATCCAGGCCGAACGCCAGTCCGCCGTGCGGCGGCGCGCCGTACTGCAGGGCGTCGAGCAGGAAGCCGAATTTTTCGCGGCGTTCTTCTTCGCCGATGTTGAGCGCGGCGAACACCTTCTCCTGCACGTCCTCCTTGTGGATACGCACCGAACCGCCGCCGACTTCCCAGCCGTTCAGCACCATGTCGTAGGCTTTGGAGAGGCACTGACCTGGGTCGGTGGCGAGCAGGTCTTCATGCCCGTCCTTGGGCGCGGTGAAGGGGTGGTGCAGCGCGACCCAGCGGCCGGCTTCCTCGTCGTATTCGAACATGGGGAAATCGACGACCCACAGCGGCGCCCAGGCGCGGCCGTCGACGTGGCCCTTTTCGTGGCCGATTTTCAGGCGCAGCGCGCCGAGCGCGTCGGTGACGATTTTTGCCTTGTCGGCGCCGAAGAAGACGATATCGCCGTTCGCGGCGCCGGTGCGTTCCATCACCGCCTTCAGCGCCGCCTCGGAGAGATTCTTGACGATGGGCGACTGCAGGCCGGTTTCGTTCAACTGCGTGACGTCGTTGACCTTGATGTAGGCCAGCCCTTTCGCGCCGTAGATCTTGACGAATTCGGTGTAGGCGTCGATTTCGCTGCGGGTGAGCGCGGCGCCGCCGGGAACGCGCAGCGCGGCGACGCGCCCCTTGGGGTCGTTGGCGGGGCCGGAAAAGACCTTGAACGCCACGTCCTTCATGGCGTCGGCGACGTCGACGAGTTCGAGCGTGACGCGGAGATCCGGCTTGTCCGAGCCGTAGCGGGCCATCGCCTCGGCGTAGCTCATGCGCGGGAACGCGCCGGGCAGTTCGATGCCCTGGGCCTTCTGCATCATGTCGCGGATCATGCCCTCGACGATGGCCATGATCTCGTCCTCGCCGAGGAAGGAGGTTTCGAGGTCGACCTGGGTGAATTCGGGCTGGCGGTCGGCGCGCAGATCCTCGTCGCGGAAGCACTTGGTGATCTGGAAGTAGCGGTCGAAGCCGGCAACCATGAGCAGTTGCTTGAAGAGCTGCGGCGACTGCGGCAGCGCGTAGAACATGCCGTCGTGCACGCGGCTGGGCACCAGGTAGTCGCGCGCGCCCTCGGGCGTGGAGCGCGTGAGCATCGGCGTTTCGACCTCGATGAAGCCGGCCGTGTCGAGGTAGTCGCGCATCAGCTTGGAAACGCGGTAGCGCAGTTTCAGGTTCTTCTGCATCGGCTCGCGGCGCAGGTCGAGGTAGCGGTACTGCAGGCGGATGTTTTCGCTGAGGTTGTCGTCGTCGATCTGGAACGGCGGCGTGGCCGACGGATTGAGGATTTCAACGTCCTTCGCCAGCACCTCGACCATGCCGGTGGGCAGGTTGGGGTTCTCGGTGCCGGCCGGGCGGGCGCGTACGCGGCCGACGATGCGCAGCACGAATTCGGAACGCACCTCCTCGGCGGCCTTGAAGGCCTCCGGCGTGTCGGGGTCGATCACGACCTGGACGTTGCCTTCGCGATCCCGCAGGTCGATGAAAATGACGCCGCCGTGGTCGCGCCGGCGGTGGGCCCAGCCGCAAAGTTCAACCGTGTTGCCGATGTCGGCGGCGGAGACGCCGCCGCAGTAATGCGTACGCATGGTGCTTTTCCTATGGTGTGCCGGAACGAACGTCGCTGCTGGCGACGCCCATCGAGACGATGTATTTGAGCGCGCGATCGACCGGCAGGTCGAGGTCGATCGTGTCGCTTTTCTTCACGTAAAAATAAAACCCGTTGACCGGGCTGGGCGTAGTCGGGATGAACACCGCCACGTGCTCGTCCGGCAGCTTCGCCAGCACCTCGGCGGGCACGTTGGTCTGGAACGCCAGCGACCACGCCTGCGGATGCGGATAGCGCACCAGCAGCACCTTGCGGAAGGCATGGCCGTTGCCCGACAGCAGCGTGTCCGACACCTGCTTGACGCTGCCGTAGATCGATTTCACCACGGGAATGCGCGCCAGCAGCGCCTCGGTCCAGTCGATCAGCTTCTGGCCGAAAAAATTGGCGGCGAATACCCCGGTGAGGAGGATCACCAGCGCGGTGAGGATGACGCCCAGGCCGGGAACGCGCACGCCCAGCCAGGCCTCGGGCTGCCATTCGACCGGTAGCAGGGTGAGGCTCTGATCGAGCGTGCCGATCAACAGGTCGAGCACCCACAGCGTGATGCCGAGCGGCACCCAGATCAGCAGGCCGGTGATGAAATAGCGCTTCATGCGGGGCTTGGGCAAAAACGAAGAAGCGGACGGCTCGCACCGCCCGCTTCCCGGTCAGGCCCGTTTTTTCAGTTACACGCGGGGCAGGCGCCCGTGCCGCAGGCGTGCGAAGGCGCGTCGGACTTGGATTCCGCGGGCTTGCCGCCGTTTTTGAAATCGGTGGCGTACCAGCCCGTGCCCTTGAGCGCGAAACCGGCGGCGGTGAGCTGCTTGGCGTATTCGGCCTTGCCGCACGACGGGCACACCGTCAGCGGGGCATCGGACACTTTTTGCATTTCGTCCGCGGCGTGGCCGCAGGCACTGCATTTGTAAGCGTAGATCGGCATGAAATTTCTCCGACAATCAAGAAGTTGCGCAATTATACCCGGGGTGCCGGCGAGAACCCAAGCGCGCCACGGCGCAAGGCCCCGGCGTTACCAGGCAAAACTCAGGCTGCCGTAGACGCGGCGGCTGAAGAGGTTGGTGTCGCGGAACTCGCGGTAATCCGGCCCCAGATTCTGCCCGACCAGCGCGGCCTCGACCTGGCGGCCCTGCCAGGTCCAGCGGCGCGCCACGCGGGCGTCCACGCGGGTGAAGGCGGCGGTGTCGTCGCCTTCGGACAGCCAGCGCTGGGCATCGCTCTTCTGCACGAACAGGCTGCTCTCCCAGCCGCCGCCCAGGCGGTAGCTGGCGAGCAGGCCGAGGCTGTTGCGCGGCGAGGAGAGGGGAATGTCGACGGTAAAGGTGCGACGCACGGTGTCCGCCGTGACGAACACGCGGGCGTAATGGGCATGAATGTCGAGATTGCGCAGCGGCCGCCAGCGCAGCTGGAGTTCGCCCCCCTGCGAGTCGACCGTGCCGATGTTGGCCGACTTGAATTCATTGGGACGGTAAGGCACGCCACCGATGAGGAAATCCGGCGTGGCGTAGTTGTCGCGCAGCTGGCCGATGAAGTCGTCGATGTGGTCGCGGAACAGCCGCAGATCGATATCCAGCCGCGCCTCCGGCCACTGGCCGATGTAGCCGATTTCGCGCGACAGCACGCGTTCGGGTTTGAGTCCGTCCGAAGGCACGGTCACGGCATCGTACAGGGCACCGGATTGCAGACGGATCACCTCATTGCCCTCCTGCTCGAAGAAGGTCGGCGAGCGGTACGCGCGCGATACGCCGATCCGGATCGTCTGCCCCGGCTTCAAGGTGTAATTGGCCGCGATGCGCGGCGATACGTCGGTAGCGGTGAAGTAATGATGTTCGAGCATGGCGCCGCCCTGCAGCAGCAGGTCGTGCCGCGGGCGCCATTCGAGGTTGCCGAAAACCCGCATCATGTCGCCGTCCAGGGTTTTCGCGCTGCCGTAGTTCTGCGGGCTTTTCACGGTTTCGCGGCGGGCTTCGGCACCCCACACGACGCGCAGGTCGGGTCGCCACTGCTCGTTGACCTGGAGTTCGATATTGCTGCGCGTCTGTAACAGGTATTGGTCGACGCCCACGTAACCGACACCCGCGCCGACATCGACGAGCCGGTCGGCGTCGAAGCGGTTGCGCGTGTGATACGCCTGCACCCGCCACTCGCGCCGGGCCGATTCCACCCGGTGCCAGGCCAGCTGCAGATAGAACGCGCGCGAATCCTGGTGCCGGGGTTCCAGGCTGGGCAGACCGTTGTCCCGGCCGGCCGCCCAATCGCCGTGCGAAACGCCGAACTGGCCGCTCAGGCTGGAATCGGGGGCAAGCTGCCAGTCTGCCCGGCCGTTGGCGAAATAGGTCTTGCTCGCCTCGAAGTAGCGTCCGTTGTCGTTGCTGACCGGCGGCTTGTAATCGACATCGCGTTCGAAGCGGTCGCGTTGCTGCGCCGAGACGGTCAGTCGGTAGCGCAGCAGGCTGTCGCCGCCGCCGTGGCGCGCCAGCAGGCCGCGCATGTCCTGCTCGCCGAGCTGCGCCGACAGCAGCGTGCCGGCCGCCTGGGCGGCCGTTTTCGTGATGATGTTGATGACCGCGGCAAAGGCATTGGCGCCATGGATCGCGGCGTTGGGGCCGCGGATCACCTCGATGCGCTCGATATCCTCGATCGCGAGCGGCAGATCGGCCCAGTACACCGCACCGTAATGCGGGCTGTAGATCGAGCGGCCGTCGATCAACACCTGGAAGCGCCGCGAATAGGCGTCGCCCAGGCCGTGGTAACCGGCGGCCCAGGTGTTGTCGCGGGTGTACGCCACCGAAAACCCGGGCACCAGACGCAGCAGATCGGGAATGTCGCGAAAGCCCGAGGCGCGGATCATGTCCTGGTCGATGACGGTGACGGCCGCGGGGGCCTCGTTCAAGGGTTGCGACAGGCGCGACGCCGACAGCACGACGGGCAGGTCGTCGAGAAAATTCGATTCCGTCGTCTCGGCACGCGCGCCGCCGGCGAACGCCAGCGCACCGCTCAACAGCAGTGCGCCAGGCAAAAGCCTGCGGCGGGGAAAATCAGCAAGATTCAAGGCTGGTTGGCGCGCATCAGCGCGCGCGACGATCAGAACATGCCGGTATTACGGCAACAACGATGGCGCGCTTCAGGGTTTTAGAACGGTTGTACGGAACAAAACATGTAAACAACCTTGTGTGTGTTAGTAGGCACGGCCATCTCCATCAAAGTCTAGCTATCAAGTCGTAAACAAATCGGCGTTCTGGCAAGGGTTGTTTACAATCCGACCCAGCTAGGCTACCTGAAACATAACGCCAGTATACCCGCCGAACCACGTGTGCTTGAAGGCGCAAGAGGCCATAAGAACCATCATGACAGAACAAGCTTCTCTCGCCTTAGGCACTAAGCCAACCGCCGTCATCGTCCAGCAAGGAAAAGTGCTGGATTTCATCGACGGCCGGACGCAGCGCGAGGAAACCCCGGAAGAATACGTTCGCCAAGAAATCGCCAAGTCATTGGTACGCGAATATGGCTATCCGAAGAGGGGCATCGCAGTCGAATTCACACTTCGCGTTGGCAGCCGCAAGCCCCGAGCCGACCTGGTGATCTTTGCTACCGAGGCAGATCACGCGCAGGACAAGGCCTTCATCGTGGTCGAGTGCAAAGCGAAGAACGTAAAGTCCAGCGACCGCAAGGAAGGCGTTGGGCAACTGCACAGCTACCTATCCTCCTGCCCCAACACCCAGTACGGGATGTGGACCAACGGGCTGGAACGCTTCTGCTACCGCAAAGTTGTCAAAGACGGGCAGATCACATTCGAAGAAATCCCTGACCTGCCGAGCTTCGGCCACTCTGGAGAGGACGCCGAGCGGCCACGCTTTGACCAACTGAAGCCTGCTTCTTCCGACGCACTGCTGTTCGCCTTCCGCCGTTGCCATAACTACATCGCCGGCAACCAAGGCCTGCAGAAGCCGGAAGCCTTCTGGGAGCTACTGAAGCTCATCTTCTGCAAGATCCACGATGAGCGCGATTCACGAGACGTTGAGTTCTATGCCGGCGCAAATGAGCGCAGCGGGATAAACGGCCCTCTCAAGGTCAAAGGGCGTATTGACAAGCTTTTCGCCGAGGTGAAAAAGGACTACCCGACGATCTTTCCCGCCACCGAGGCAATCGGCCTGAATCCCCCCGTGCTGGCCTATCTCGTCAGCCAATTGCAGATGTATTCGCTTCTGGAGTCCGATGTCGACGTTAAGGGCCACGCTTATGAGGAAATCGTTGGCGCCAACCTGCGCGGCGACCGGGGTGAGTTCTTCACTCCGCGCAATGTCTGCAACATGGCTGTCGCCATGCTTGACCCGGGAGAGAGCCAGCTGATCCTCGACCCGGCGTGCGGCACGGGAGGCTTCCTCATCGCAGCCATGAACCGCGTCATCGAGAAGATTCGCCGTGCGGAAATTGAGCGCTGGAAAGGCGATCTCGACCGCGCCGAACCGCGCGTACAGGACCGTATCAAGAAGTTCGCCGGCAACTACATCGTAGGCATCGACTTTAACCCCAACCTCGTCAAGGCCAGCAAGATGAACATGGTCATGAATAACGACGGGGCGGGAGGCCTATATCAGGCCAACTCGCTTGCCAGCTCGGCAACCTGGGAAGAGGGGCTGCGGCAGCGCGAGCTGTTCGGCAAGGTGGATATGATCTTCACCAACCCGCCTTTCGGTTCCAAGATTCCCATCGACGACCCAGCCATCCTGGAGAAGTTCGACCTTGGCCACTCCTGGAGCTTCGACGCCGACACCGACACCTGGACAAAGACCTCTGGCATCCAGAAGTCCCAGCCGCCGGAGATCCTGTTCATCGAGCGCTGCATCCAGTTCCTGAAGCCCGGCACTGGCCGGGTAGCAATGGTGCTACCAGACGGTATCCTCGGCTCACCCGGCCTGGGATATGTGCGCGAGTGGATTCTGACCCACACCCGCGTGCTGGCGTCAGTCGATCTGCACCCGGACACCTTTCAGCCGAGTGTCAGCGTGCAAACCAGCGTACTGGTGCTGCAGCGCAAGACAGATGAGGAAGTGGCTCTGGAAAGGGCCGCCGGCAGGAAGAACGATTACAGCATCTTCATGGCCGTAGCCAATCACGTCGGCCACGACAAACGTGGCAACAAGACCTATGTGCGCGACAAGAAGGGTAACGAAATCGTCGAAGAAATAGAGGAGACGTCCAAAGAGTACGACCACGGCAAGCCCGTCTACAAGAAGCAAAAAACCCTGCGCAAGGTAGTGGATGACAATACCCTGCAAATTGCCCAGGCATTCAGAAAATGGCTATCAGAGCAAGACTAAGCGCGCCGCGCGAGGACCCGGAGCGGTGGCCTTGGCACCATGCCAAGTGGACGGCCCTCTCCGCCGCGCTGATCTTCGGTGGCGACCGCCGCATGGAGGCCGAGAACTACCTCTCAGGGGGTTATGGCATTCGCTTGGCACTAGAGGCCCGTAAGACCGGGTGGATGCGCTTAGGCGAACTCGCCAGAGTGTGGCAGCCCTCAAGACTCAAAGGCATTCAGGTCAGCCCCGAATTCGGGACACCGTTCTTGGCGGCCACTCAAGTCTTCGACCAACGTCCGGTACCACGGAAGTTCCTATCGCTGGACCGTACTGATAGCTCAGCAGAGCGATTCGTCTCCAGCGGAACGATACTGGTAACCTGTTCCGGCAGCGTCGGCCGAGCGACCTTAGCGTATACCGCCCATGAACAGATCCTGATTTCCCATGACCTGCTGCGCGTCGAACCGCAGCAGGACGAGTTGTGGGGTTGGCTCTATGCCTACCTCCGAGCAGGGCAAACCCGCGCCATGATGAGCGCCGTGCAGTACGGCCATGTCATTAAGCACCTGGAAGTGAGTCACCTCAATGCCCTGCCCATGCCGGTGCTGCGAGACGATTTGCTTGCGGATTTCAGTCGGCGCGTACACCTAGTGCTCGACCAGCGCAGACGAGCACATGAACTGGCTCTAGCCGCTGAGGCACGGTTTGCCGAGTGCTTCGGACCGCTGACGGACACTGATAGCGGCGAAACCGGCTTCAGCGTTCGAGCCTCAGAGGCGCTGTTTAGCAGCCGTCGTCGCTTCGATGCGCTGCCCCACAATCCAATGGCCAAATCCATCCGCTCACATGCTTCGAAGCGGGCAAGGGGGTTCACCAAACTGATTGAAGCCGGTTACTCGATTTGGCTCCCCAACAGGTTCAAACGTGTGCCTGCAGAGGATGGGGTGGATTTGATGGACAGCTCCAGCATGTATGAGATAAACCCCGACGTAGCACGAAAAATCGCAGAGGTTGATTTCGGTGACCCCTACAACGGCCGCGTCTCAGCCGGTTGGATGCTTATGTCGCGGTCGGGCCAGACATATGGGCTACTGGGAACTCTAACGCTTGCGACCGAAGCCTACGCGGGCAAGGTCATCTCCGATGATGTAATGCGTATCGCTCCGCCAGAAAAGCCCACTATGCGCTCCGGTTATGCCTATGTCGCGCTATCGCACCCAACGCTGGGGCGCCCTCTCGTGAAGTCCCTAGCTTACGGGTCAAGCATCCCGCACATAGACGTGGCGGATATGGAGCAACTCGAAGTCGTTCGCATCGACGAGGCCGAGGAAAACGCCATCGCCGACATGGCGGAAGAAGCCTCTGCTATGCGTGCTAAAGCAGACATCCTAGAAAACGATCTAGCAGCCGACGCGGAGGCCATTCTGGAACGTTTCATGGCCGGAGATATGCAGGACGTGGTGGTCACGAAACGAGGCTCCTCTTGATATGACAAGCCCAGCTCAGAGAGCAAACCCAACTTCGCGTTGATGCGCCAACGCGGGCGCGCGAATGGCCGCCTCAAAGGCCGCCCTGTCCCCCAAGAAAACGACCTGCTCTACGCCGCGGGTCAGCGCGGTGTAGAGCAGTGCATGGTCGAGGATGCGTGACGGGGTAACCACCACTGCTACGCGGCGGAACTGGCTTCCCTGGGCCTTGTGCACGGAGATCGCATAGGCCAGCTCCAAGCGCTCTGCAACCTCTGCGGCGGGCAGGAAGTGCTGCGCGCCTTCGAAATCAACGTGCAGGCCCGGCGTATCGCCGCCACAGGCAGCCGCGACCCGACCGAGCGTCCCGTTCATAAGCCCACGATCGTAGTCGTTGACCAAGTGGATCACTGGCTCCCCAGGCTTGAATCCTGCCAAGTCCTCCCCCGCACACCGGTCGTGGAACTGGTGATTTATTGCCTCGATGCCTGCCGGTCCGTCCTTGATCGCACCAAGTATCTGATACTCATCGCCGGACCAGTCCGCAGCGAGCCGTTGGAGCTGGTGCTGGATCAACGCGGCAGGGCATTCGATGAAACTCACCCCCGTCCGCCGGCCAGAATACTCGCCGACCACGGGCGCCTGATGGGCGCGGATAGCCGCTGCAAGCGCAGGAATGCCCGTTGCGGCCGCTTGGCGATGGACGTCGACGAGTTCGACCTGCGGCACCGCCGGACTCTCCACCAGGCGGTGGAACACCAGCCCGAACCCGATCGGCGGCAACTGCGCGGGGTCACCGACCAGCAGCAGGCGCGCGCCATCTGGCAGGTGCTTGAGGATGCGGAATGTGCTCGGCAGGTCAAGCATCGAGGCCTCGTCGACTATGACCAGCGTGTCCGGGGACACCTCCAGTCCCTGCTTGGCCAGGTGCAGGAATTTGGCGATGGTCAGCGCCTCGTGGCCCGTGGCTTCTGCCATTCGTTTCGCTGCGCGGCCCGCCAGGGCCATTTGCAGGACTTTCTGGTTCAGCCGCTTCGCGATGTCGATGACGACCCGCAGCACCGTTGTCTTGCCAACTCCCGCACCGCCGCTTAGTACCGAGAAAGGCCTTGTCGCCGCCATCAGCACTGCGTCCCGCTGTCGCACGTTCAGTCGAAAGCCCTGTCCCGCCTCGTTCTCCGCGATCGCATCTGCCAGCCAGTCCGGCCCGAAGTCGGACTTGAATAGGCTGGACTGGGCGGGCGTCTCGCCGGCCAACATCGAATCCACGCGCTCAGCAATCCGGGACTCCAGCGCGGCGGCGCCAATCGGCTGGTAGCCGTCGGCGTCGTTGCCAACAACGGCACCTTCTAGCAACGCCAAGTCCACCGCCCGGCCCGCATGCTGTCCGGCCACTCCCAGCAACGCAGCAACACGCCGCAGCAGCAGGACAGCGGGAGTCAGGGTATGCGCGTCCTGAAGACGCGCGTAGAGTGCCGCTTCGACGGCGCCGACCAGCCGCCGTTCGTCGTCCAGCCCGACGCCAAGCTTCCTGGCCGCTGCGTCAGTTCGAGCCCAACTGGTGAACGCCAGCATGTAGTATGGGTTGAGCTCAAGCATCTGTAGCGCCTGGGCGCCCCATACCCGTCGCAGCTTATTGGCCAGCCGTATATCGAAACCGTGTTTGTCGAGAAATACGACAACGGCAGCCTCCGCTTGATGCTCTGCCCATACGGCGATGACGCGGGTGGCCATAGGAGCCGTCAGAACGGCCTGTAGCGCGTCAACGTCCCCTGTGTCGAGGGTGGATGCCAACCGGTCGCCAAAAACCTCGTGGAGGGCCCTTGCCTTGGCTTCTCCGATGCCGGCGAAGTCGGGATGACTGGCGAGGTAGCCAACGATGAGCCGCCCCCGCGGCGGACTGTAGCCGGCACGGGTGGCGTGCAGCTGCTTGCCATACTTCGGATGCTCGCGATACGTGCCGTCGACCGTCCAGACCTCGCCCACCACTGGGGGACGTGGCAGAGCCCGCTTGCCGGCTACCACGCGCACACGTTGGCCATCCGGGTCACGCCCCGAGAAGATGGCGGCGCCGCTCGCTGCGACGAACACGAGCGAGCTAACAGTAACGGTAACGGTCTCAGCCACGTGCGTCGTCTGGCGGCGCGGGTATTCGCCGCCCCGTCTCGATCAGCATATCTTCGCGCCCGTGTTGCAGGCGCAACGCCTTGAGCTGGCGTCTCAACTCGGCGTTCTCGGCGACCAGGGCGGCGTTCTGCTGCTCGAGCTGCGTCACCCTGCGCTCCAGAGACTTTGTCTTCTTCGCGGCCTTGTCACCTGCCGCCCCCGGCGGCGTGCCGCCCTCAGCGGCCACGCTCTCCGGGGTGTCAGCTGGCGAACGCACGGGTATTCCCTGTGCTGCACGGGCGTCTTCGAGCGCCGCGCGGATCGCCGGGTTCTTGTAGAACGACTGCCGCGGCACCCCTGTCTGCGCAGAGATCTCGGTGACGTTGAGCCCGCCGTCGGCCGCGACGGGAAGGTCGGTCGTCCGGGCAAGGTAGTGCTGGACGCTCTCGAGGTACTGCTTGCCAATTGCTTTTCCGCTCGCCATTGCCCGGCCCCTCAGCGCTTCTTGCCCGGCGCTTTCGCCGGTAGAGACTGGTCGCGGTTCACGCGCGGCAGCGGTTGGCTCAGGAACTCCTTGGTGAGCCCGCGCGAGTGCGCGTTGTAGGCCCAGGTGACGAACTGCTCGAGCAGGCGCTGGTTCTCCGCTTCGAGCCGCTGGTTCTCAGCCTCCAGACGCTCGATGCGGGCCGTCGCCTCCACCATCTGCCCCGAGCCGCGCGGCGGTGCGTCGGCGCCGGCGAGCGCCGCCTTCCGCTGCGTATACGCCGCCTTGATGCGCTCGTGCTTGTGCAGCGCCTGGCGGGTATACCGGCAGTGCAGCCGAGCAACTAGCGTGTCGATCAACGCATCCCACGTCAGCGGCTTGTCGCTCCAGCTGTCGATGACGCGCACGACCTGCTCGATTGCGTCGTCAGTCAAATTTTTGCCCCGGTGTTTGACCGGCTTTCGGGTTTGTTGCGCCATCTCAGCCTCCCATCAATGCTCTGATGCTGGCCGGCACGCCGGCCGCAAGTTCGTCGTCCAGCCGGGGTGGCCGGCCGGCTGCCCGCGCGATGCGGGACGGCATCTGCGGCGTCGCCAGTTGAATGACCGCACCGTCGGGCACAGCTGGGTCGTCCATGATCTCGACGAGCTGTGACAGGCGCTCGACCGTCGAGCGCTGGTGCTCGGTCCAGCGATCCGCGCCCGAGTATCCTTCCGCCCAGTCGACCTCGGCCTTCTCCAACAGACCGCGGGCCTCGTCGAGCCGCTGGCGCAGCATGGCGGTCTTCTCAGCGTCGCCCTTCATGCAGACGAGGTCCTGACAGTGGATGCAGTCCGCGTGCAACTGACATGGCGATGATGTGTAGTCATGCACGCAGTAGCCTAGATCGGTGGTGTGCGCCGTCGGGATGACCAGCTGCGCAAAATCGTCGCGTCGGATCATCACTCGCTTTGGCAGCTCCGCCAGCGGGCCGAACATCACGGTTTCGTCGCCAACTGCGTCGCGAATCTTTTCGAGCATCTGACCGGGGGTGAGGTGATCGTATGCCTCGTTCTGCCGGATGTCCTTACGCCCCGACCACTTGGCAATATCGAGCTGGCTCAGGCCGCCGGCCTGGGCGAGCGTGTTGAGGTAGTGCCGGAACTGGTGGCTCGTCAAGGTGATCAGGCTGCCATCCGGTTCGGTAAAGCCGAGCCGGGTGAAGACCGACTCGTGACCGTGCTCGGCGCGGCTGCCCAGCCCGGTGTTGATCTGGCCAATGCCCACCGCCTCGAGCATGCAGCGGTACGTGCCGCGCTGCGCGCCAAGCTCGTTACGACGCACGACGAACAGGGCCTCGCTGTACTTCAGGCCCGTCACCTCGTCGAGGATTGGGAACCCGCGCGGCAGCATGTCGAGCACCGCCGCTTCGACGTCTGCGAACCGCGCAAACACGCGCTTTCCCTCCCCTTCCAGTTTGCTGGTGGCGACCCCCTGTGCCTTGCACCAGGTGTTCGCGGCGGTGCGGTCGGCGAGCCCCAGAATCTCGCCTACGTCCGCCATCGACAGCCACTCCCGGCCGCGCAGGTGTGCAACGTCGGCAGCGAGGTAGATCTGGCCCGGGTGCTCCTCGTACCACTTTGCGATGCGCCGCGCCTCTTCGGTCACGCCCCGGATTTTCCGGAGCGCCTCCTGCACGACCGACGCCATGGAGGGAACCACCCACTTAACCCCCGGGTCGGCGCCCTTGGCGGGCCACCAGCGCAGGCCGTAAGCCTCCTCCTTGCCCTTCCTGGGTTCGCGGACCTCGCATGCCTCAGGCAGGGTAAGTACTTCGCTAATGCGGTCCGGCGCCGACAGCATTATCGCCGCAGCCGAGGCTGTGATCACGTCAGCGGGCTCGGTGGCGAGCAGGAACACACGAGGCAGCGCATCGAGCGCCGCCTGTGAGGGCATTTTATCGGCACGGCGCTCGTCGGCCTCCTTGCCAACGCGCACGCCGCCGGCCGGCCGCTTGATCGAATTACGCCAGCGCACGGGCACAGCGGTTAGGCGGTTGTCCGCCATGAAGGTCGACAGCATTTCTAGCTGCTGGCCGGCGCGGTACGCCGCGCCATCGCTGAACCGATCGACGAGGAGCTGCGCGGCGCGGTTGAGCACGCCAGAATCGACGTGCACAGGGTCTGGGACCGCGCCTTTCTCGGCCAGAGCGGCCTCGAGCGCGCGCAGCGCGGCAAGTCGGCCGTGAATCGCTTTCGTCGGCCGCAGCCCATGCATATAGCGCACATACGCTTTGGCGAAGCTCAGGAAGGGCTGCTGCATCATCGACGGCACCTTGTCGTCGACGGTAGCGGCAGTCGAGAACGTGATGCGCTCCCGCTTGCCACCTTTTGCCTTGGTCGCGACCGTCTCAGTCACATCCCAAGTGTCGTGCTGGAATGGCAGACCTGCGCCGAAGACGGTCAGCTGATCCCGTGCCATCGCGACGAAGCCTGCCAGGTTGGCTTCGGCGTCGAGCTCGGCGCGCGGCGTGAACAGGACGATCTCAGCCATTTTCGCATCCCTCGCAGCGCTGCTCCTCGCACTGCCGCACGACTTCGGCGACGGCCAGAATCGTGCGGTCATTGATTGCTGCTATACGCATGTCACCGCGGGCGGCCAGCCGGTCGCGCTCGCGGATCAGGTATTCCAGCACGGCTTCGTGCGGGCCATCGAGCCAAGGCTCGAAGTTCACGCAGGTATAGCAGGCAATCGGTGCGGCAAAGTCGCAGGATCCGTGCTTGCCGCAGCTCGCTATGGGCTTGGGCTTCTTCGAGGAGTCGAAGCGTGGGTCGCAGATCCTGCTTGAGGGGTCGTCTGCACGAGTCGCCTCGGACTCGTTGCGGATAAGAACGCCCGCGAAGGCCTGCGCCAGCGGCGCGAGGTGCATCGCTATCGCGCGGTCGATGCGCTCGACGATTTCCGGGCGCGCTTCAATGTAGACGGACACGTTCTGGGTGTCGGTGTGGTCGAGGAGCTCTGCGATGATGAGTTCGCCGTGCCCTTCCATCGCGGCCCGCGTTGCCATCGTCCGGCGGAAGCGCGTCGCGGTGATGTGCAGCGGCTCGCCGGTCCGCTCCGACATCACGCTCAGCTCCTTCAGAGTGCGCTCCAGCAAATCACTGAGCGTTTGCGCCGTCCGGTGGTACTTGAATCCGCTGGGTTCGCTGGCACGCCGCCGTCGCGCCGGAAACAGCGGCGCGTCCACGGCGTCGGGCAGGAGCCCCTGGAACGCCGCGCGAACTGCCTCGGCGTGCTGCACGAGGAGTTCGCCGATCTGAGGAATCAGCGCCCTGTTCTTAAACTCGTCGCGCGAAAGCCGGTCACGCTGCTTCGCACGGGGCACGCGCAGCGTATAAACCGGCGTCCCGTCTTTCGCGCGCGCAACATCGACGTCGCGGACCTTGAGCGCGGCGTACTGTGTCGGCCGCTGACCGAGCAATATGAACAAGTAGGCAAGCAGGTATTGCTCTCGATCAATCTTGTCAGCCACATAAGCCCGGTCTATCACGTACTGCAACGATTCGAGCTCGATGTCCGTGAAGGGGCCATGGACCGGATCGTGAGTCAGTACGGACTCCCCCTTCGTATTGCCTTGCGTTCGAAGTTGCTTGAGAAGCGCAACCGCATCGGCCGTCACGCCTGAGTAGCCAAGGCTGTGCCACTTCTTCAGCAGCCCTGCCAGGCTGCCGAGGTACCACTTCGTGGGGCCGGTCAGTGTCGCTCGATAGTTGATCAGGACGGTGCTGGTAATTTCCGCAAGCGGACTGTCTCGGTCAGCGGATACAACTCTAAGGCAGTGAGCCAAGCGCATGAACATGTTGATCAGGTGCCCCGGAGACATCTGCTCGGCATACCAGAGAAAAGCGTGTTTGGCCGACGCGATGAACGAGGTGGTCGCCGGCAACTTGGTGAAGTCCAAATGCACGGTGGTTGTCGCATCGCGATAACTCCAACGGTCTTCGCGCGGGTCGAACTCGACGCCTGACCGGGTCCGCGCCAGCGCGGGCAACTGAGGCGTGACACCCCATTGCGCGTCAATTACGGCTAGTTCATTCATCTCCCTTCCCCTTCTTCACGAATTGTTCTTGCAGCTCGAGAGATACTTCCCGGGCCTTGTTGCGGACGTGGCGACGGGTATAGACAGCGGCCATATCGGAGTTGGGCGACCAGCCCATCCAGTAAATGCGCCCTTGTGACTCGTCTTCGGGCGATACACCGCGAGCATCCATCAACTCCGAGAACTGGTCGTTCCACGTGTGCCGCAGCACGTGCGGAGAGAGCCACTTTGGCAGCGACGGGCACGCCTTCCGGAGCTCCTGGAACGCCTTTTCCGCGGCAGCGACACTCATCGGCCGGCCCGTGCGGCTAGCGACGAACAGGAACGGGTGTTTCTTTGCCTCCGGCAGCCCCCTGCGGTGATTGAGGATGTATGCCTGCGTTTGCGCCAGCAACTCCGCGTCCAGGGGGAGTACCCGCGCCCGCGTCTTCGTCTGCGGCTGATTGCGCCGGGGGTCATCTGGGTCGTCGGCGCGGCGGTGGATCGTCACCTCCCTCCGGTAGTCAACGATGTCGGAGTTGCGCACCCCTAGCGCTTCGCCGATACGCAGACCAAGACGCAGCAGCCAGCGGACCAGCAACGCATTCCGGTAGCGCGTGTGCTGGTCTCGCCATGGATTTTCCGGAGAATGCGGGTCGGTAACCCGCAAAAGTTCGGCAACATCTTCGTCAGACAGGCCTTCGCGCTGCTCCAGCGAAGCACGGGAGGACTTGCGCGGTATGCGGCTCTCGAGCGCGTCCGACACTAGCTGGGCCGAGTCACGCAGCCTCGCCTCGACCGCGGGGTCGAGGCCGTGCCTGCTCAGGCGCTCCCTTGCTAGCCAAGCAATGTAAGCGCGGATGTAGTGTAGTCGGGTCGCCGTGACCCCGGAATCAACTTGAGGCGGCGAGTCCGTTTGAGCTTTCATTCGCGCCCGCTCGAGCGACGAGACCTTCGCTGCTGCGACGGCGCCACCTGTGCACGACAACCCTGCAAGATCCGCGAGGGGCAGCTTGCACAGGCGCGCGAGATCCTCGGCCTCGCCGAGCGATAGCACATTGCCCGTACCGAGCCGCTCATCGAGGTCGATGCCGCGCGCGTCTAGGAACAGCTGAAACACCATCACGGCCCGAAGAACGTTGCCGATCGTATTGGTGGCCAAATTTTTTCCGCGCACCTCGGTCAGCGCAAAGATTGCCGGGGCGAACATCGGCCGCCCTTCCCTGTCGAGGAGAACCGGAAGGCGTTCGCCCGAGCTAAGCACTACGGTCCGGACACGATACCCAGAGGTCATTTATTTACACCATTTATTGGTATAAGGTAGTCGACAGTATAGCATCAAATCCTGAAAGAGTGTAAATAATAAAAAACCCCAGCAAACGCGCGGCTTGCTGGGGTTTTATTTACAGAATTTTTTAGGTATATCCTAGAACGGGATATCGTCGTCCATGTCGTCGAACCCGCCGCCGGCCGGTTTCTGCGCGGGCGCGCCACGCGAAGCGGCTGGCTGGCTGCGGGCGGGCGGCGGCGCCTGGGTGTAGCCGCCGTCGTCCATGTCGGCCATGCCGCCG
>JAIWOS010000228.1 GCA_020217265.1 Thiobacillus sp.
CGAGCGCCGGCGCCTGCGCCTCGAATTCGGCCAGTTGCGCGGCGGTGTCGGCGCGGCGCGCCTGCAGGGCGTCGAGCCGCGTGCCCAGATCCTGTACCTGGCGGTAAAGCCGCTCGCGGGTGGCGTTCTGGTGCGCCATCGTCTGCTCGATGCGCGCCACTTCGGACTGCGCCTGGTAGTACGCCGCCTGCGCCGTGTTCAGCGCGTCCTGGCCGGCGAACTGCGACTGGCGCGCGGCCTCCAGCGTGGATTCAATATGCCGCAGGCGCGCGGTTTCGGCGTCGAGCCGGGTCTGCGCGTCGGCAAGGTCGCGTTCGATGCGGGCGCGCTGCGTGGCGGCGTCGTACTTTTTCGCGTACCACAGGCGGTGCTGGGTGAAGGTGAGGTCGGCCTGCAGGCTGCGGTACTGCTGCGCAACCTCGGCCTGTGCGGTGAGCTTCTCGACCTGGTGCTTCAGCTCACGCTGGATGTCCTCGACACGATTGAGATTGTCACGCGCGTCACGCAGCCGCGCCTCGGTTTCACGGCGGCGTTCCTTGTACTTGGACACGCCGGCGGCCTCTTCCAGATAGCCGCGCAGTTCCTCGGGCTTGGCCTCGATCAGCTTGGTGATCATGCCCTGCTCGATGATGGCGTAGGCGCGCGCGCCCACCCCGGTGCCGAGGAAGAGGTCGGCAATGTCGCGCCGCCGCACGCGCAGGTTGTTGATGTAGTAGGTGGATTCGCCGCTGCGGTCGATCACCCGCTTGACCGCGATTTCGGCGTACTGCGACCACTGGCCGGCGGCGCGGCCGAGTTCGTTGTTGAAATGCAGCTCGACCGAGGCGCGCGAGGCGGGTTTCCTCGTGCCCGAGCCATTGAAGATCACATCCTGCATGGTTTCGCCGCGCAGGTGCTTGGCCGACGATTCGCCGAGCACCCAGCGCACCGCGTCGATCACGTTGGACTTGCCGCAGCCGTTCGGCCCCACCACGCCGGTGAGCTGCGCCGGCACGGGGATGACGGTGGGATCGACGAAGCTCTTGAAGCCGGCGAGTTTGATGTGGGTCAGTCGCAAGACGGGGAACCTTGGCTTTTATAATGACGGGCTTGCACCGGGGCGCTCATGCGCCTCTCATTGTCTGCCTGAATTCTACACCGAGCGATTCCATGCCCTCCAAACCCGCCAAAACCCTGGAAACCTTCCCCAACCCCAAACCGGGACGCGACTTTCAAATTCACATGGAAGTCCCTGAATTCACGTGTCTTTGCCCCAAGACCGGGCAGCCGGATTTCGCCACGCTCATTCTCGACTACATCCCCGACAAGCTCTGCGTGGAGCTGAAGAGCCTCAAGCTCTACATGTGGAGCTTCCGCGAGGAAGGCCATTTTCACGAAGACGTCACCAACCGCATCCTCGACGACCTGGTGGCCGCGACCAAGCCCCGCTTCATGCGGCTGACGGCCAAGTTCTACGTGCGCGGCGGCATCTTCACCAACGTGGTCGCCGAACACCGCAAGAAAGGCTGGCAGCCGGCGCCGCGCGTGGACCTGACCCAGTTCGAGCATCAGTCGAATACGCGCGGATAAGTCATTGTATTTTCTTGGCATAGACTTCGGCACTTCCGGCGCGCGCGCCTGCGTGATCGACGCCACCGGCATGGTGGCGTTCGAGGATCGCCGCGATTTCGGCGCTCTGGAAGAATACGAAACCGCCGGCATCTGGCGCGAGGCGCTGTGGGATCTGGTCGCCGCGCTGCCGCCGGCGATCCGTACACAGTTGTCGGATATTGCGGTGGACGGCACCTCGGGCACGCTGCTGGCCTGCGACGAGGCGCTCGACCCGCGGCACCCGCCGCTCCTCTACAACGACGACCGCGCCGTGGAAGAAGCCGCGCTGATCGCCAAGACCGCCACGCCCGGCCACCCGGCCGCCGCCGTCACCTCGGGGCTCGCCAAGATGCTGTGGCTGAAGAAGCGGCTGGGGCTGACCGGCGCGCGCCTGTACGTCAACCAGGCCGACTGGCTGGCGGGGCTGCTCTCCGGTCGCGTCGGCATGACCGATTACCACAACGCGCTGAAGCTCGGCCTCGATCTCGACACGCTGCGCTGGCCCGCCTGGGTGGAGTATCTCGCCGACGTCGATTACCTGCCGGTGCCGATCGCGCCCGGCGCGCGGCTCGGCACCATGTCGCGGCCGCGCGCGCGTTACCTCGGCGTGAACCCCGGCTGCATGGTGCACGCCGGCACCACCGATTCCATCGCCGCCTTTCTCGCGGCAGGCGTGAATCGAAGCGGCGAGGCGGTGACTTCGCTCGGCAGCACGCTGGTGTTGAAACTCCTGTCCGACACGCGCGTGGAATCGGTCGAACACGGCGTGTATTCGCACTGGTTCGGCGACCGCTGGCTGGCGGGCGGCGCGTCCAACGCCGGCGGGGCCGTATTGCGGCTGTTTTTCGACGATGCCCGGTTGGCAATCCTGTCCGAACGCATCGACCCGGCGGCCGAGAGCCCGCTCGACTACGTGCCGCTGCCAAAAACCGGCGAACGCTTTCCGGTGAACGACCCGGCGCTCGAACCCCGATTCTCCCCGCGCCCCGCCGACGATACCGAATTTCTGCACGGGCTATTGGAAAGCCTCGCCCGCATCGAGGCGCAGGGCTATGCGCTCCTGACCGAACTCGGCGCGAATCCGCTCGCGCGCGTCGAAACCGCCGGCGGCGGCGCACGCAATGCGGTCTGGACGCGCATCCGCGCGCGCCGGCTAGGCGTGCCCGTCGCCCGCGCGGAACACACCGAGGCCG
>JAIWOS010000072.1 GCA_020217265.1 Thiobacillus sp.
GCCCGAGCTGCCGCGGCCGTCGTCGTCCAGCCTGCGCCGGGTGACGTGCGCGCCGCGCCCGGTGCTCACGCTCGCCACGCTGGAGGTGCGCGAGCTGCGCGCGCACCGCGGCTATAAAACGAACTGGTGGCGTACCCTGTTCGATTGCGCGCGGGTCGAGTTCGCCTACGCGGAATTCCGCTTCGGCGTGGACGATGCAAGCGAGTTCGTGGTGGGCGACGACGGTGAACCGGCGCAGGTGCGGCGCGACCGCGCGCGCGAGGCGGATTGGGTCGCGCAGCTCGCGCACGCGGGCCTCAAGCGCGTGCCGGACAATGCATTGCCGTTCGACGAGCCGGTGTTCGGCCTGGAAAGCGAGGCGGCATGGCCCGGTTTCATGCGCCAGGCGCTGCCGCGGCTGCGTGAGGCCGGCTGGACGGTCGAGCTGCCGCCGGACTTCCGCCACCACCTGGTCGAGGCAGAGGCCTGGGAAGCCGATTTCGACGACACGGGCAACGGCTGGCTGACCCTCGATCTCGGCGTGGTCATCGACGGCCGGCGCCTGCCGCTCGCGCCGTTGCTCTATGAGCTCTTCCAGCGCGACCCGCGCTGGCTCGACCGCAAGAAACTCAGGGCCGTCCGCAACGACGAAGCGGTCGCGCTGCATACGCCGGACGGCGTGCGCATCCACGCGCCCGCATCGCGCATCAAGCCGCTGGCGGCCACCCTCATCGACCTGTTCGATACGCGACCGGACGGCCCGCTCAGGCTGTCCCGGCTCGACACGCCGCGGCTGGAAGCGCTCGCCGGCGACGGCGACTGGAAGCGCAGCGGGCAGGACGGCGTGCTCGCGTTCGCGCGCCTCCTGAAAGACGCCGACGGCGTGAAGCCGGTCGATCCGCCGCCCGGCTTCAAACTCGAACTGCGCCCCTACCAGCGCGAGGGACTGGCGTGGCTGCAATATCTGGTGCGCCACGATCTCGCCGGCATCCTCGCCGACGACATGGGGCTGGGCAAGACCGCGCAGACGCTCGCGCACCTGGCGACCGAAAAGCACGCGTGCCGGCTTACCCGCCCCGCGCTCGTCGTGCTGCCCACCTCGCTGGTGTTCAACTGGCAGCGCGAGGCCGAGCGCTTTGCGCCGGATTTGAGGGTGTTGTCGCTACACGGCAAGGATCGCGCCGACCGCTTTGCCGACATCGCGAATCACGACGTGGTGCTCACCACCTATCCGCTGTTGTGGCGCGACCATGTAACGCTGGCGGCGACGGAATGGCATCTGCTCATTCTGGATGAAGCGCAGACGGTGAAGAACGCCGGCAGTCGCGCCGCGAAGATCGTGCGCGAGCTGCCGGCGCGGCATCGCCTGTGCCTCACCGGCACGCCGCTGGAAAACCATCTGGGCGAACTGTGGGCGCAGTTCGACTTTCTGCTGCCGGGCTTTCTGGGCGACGCCAAGACCTTCAACCGGGCCTTCCGCGCACCCATCGAGAAACGCGGCGATCAACTGCGCGCCGACCTGCTCGCCCGCCGCATCGCGCCCTTCGTGCTGCGGCGGCGCAAGGAAGACGTGGCGAAGGAGCTGCCGGAAAAGACCGTCATCGTGCGCAGCGTCGAACTGGCTGGCGGCCAGCGCGACCTCTACGAAACGGTGAGGAGCGCGATGGACGCGCGCGTGCTCGACGCCATCCGCGCGCAGGGCTTCGCCAAGAGCCAGATCGTGATCCTCGACGCGCTTTTGAAACTGCGGCAGGTGTGCTGCGACCCGCGCCTGGTGAAGAGCGCCGGCGCGCGCACGGTGAAGGAGCGCGCCAAGCTGGAATTGCTGATGGACATGCTGCCCGAGCTGGTCGACGAAGGCCGGCGGGTGCTGGTGTTCTCGCAGTTCACCTCGATGCTCGCGCTGATCGAGGAAGAGCTCGCCGTGCGCGGCATCGGCTACAGCCTGCTCACCGGCGAGACGCGCGACCGCGAAACGCCGATCCGCCGCTTCCAGGACGGCGAAGTGCCGGTGTTCCTCATCAGCCTCAAGGCGGGCGGCGTGGGCCTCAATCTCACCGCCGCCGACACCGTGATCCACTACGATCCGTGGTGGAACCCCGCGGTGGAAAACCAGGCGACCGACCGTGCCCACCGCATCGGACAGACCAAGCGCGTGTTCGTCTACAAGCTGGTCGCCGCCGGCAGCATCGAGGAAAAAATCCTCGCCCTGCAGGAGAAAAAGGCCGAGCTGGCGGCGAGCGTGCTCAATGAGGACGCGGCGGCGCTCGCCAAGTTCGGCGAGGACGACGTGCGGGCCTTGCTGGCGCCCTTGCCGGAGGCGGAACGCACCACGCGCTGACCTGCGGCTACGCGGGCGCGGCAAACTGCGGACAACAAAAAAGCCGGGAACTCCCCGGCTTTTTCGCTACACGACGTGACGCTCACGCGGCCTTTTCGTGGTGATAACCGGTGACGGTGTCGACTTCGGTCTTGGAGCCCAGGATCACGGGCACGCGCTGGTGCAGGCCTTCGGGTTCGAGATCGAGGATGCGCTGGTAGCCGGTGGTGGCGGCGCCGCCGGCCTGTTCGACGATAAAGGCCATGGGGTTGGCTTCGTACAAGAGACGCAGCTTGCCGGCCTTGCTGGGGTCCTTGGTGTCCTTGGGGTACATGAAGATGCCGCCGCGGGTGAGGATGCGGTGAACCTCGGCGACCATCGAGGCGACCCAGCGCATGTTGAAGTCCTTGCCGCGCGGGCCGGTCTTGCCGGCGAGGCATTCCTCGACGTAGCGCTGCAC
>JAIWOS010000146.1 GCA_020217265.1 Thiobacillus sp.
GCGCCGCGTTGCTCGCCACGGCGGCCGCGTGGGCGCGCGCCCAGGGCGCCGCGACGCTGCGCCTGCAGGTCAACCGCGGCAATGCAGCGGCAATACGCGCCTACGAGAAATACGGATTTCGCATCGTCGCATCGCGCGTGTTCGACATCGGCCACGGCTTCGTGATGGACGACTACATGATGGAGATGCCGCTGTGAATTTCATCAATCCGGACGACGCCGCGCTCGCCGCCCTGTTCGAGCGGGTGCGCACCATCGCCGTTGTCGGCCTCTCGCCGCAGCCTGCCCGGCCCAGCCACGCCGTCGCGCAGGCCATGCAGCGCTACGGTTTCCGCATCGTGCCGGTGCGCCCGCTGGTCGACGCGGTGCTGGGCGAGAAGGCGTACGCCACGCTTGCCGACATTCCGTTCCGGGTCGACCTGGTCGACGTGTTCCGCGCCGCCGAGCACGTGCCGGCTATCGTCGACGCCTGCCTGGCGCTACACTTGCCTGCACTCTGGATCCAGCAGGGCATCGTCCACGAGGCCGCCGCGCAGCGCGCCCGCGACGCCGGCATGACGGTAGCGATGGACCGCTGCCTTCTCAAGGAATACATCAGGCTCAAGACCGCATGAAACTTCGCTTCACCAAAATGCACGGCCTCGGCAACGACTTCGTCGTGTTCGACGGCATCACGCAGCCGGTCGCGCTCACGCCCGACGCCTGCCGCCGCATTGCCGACCGCCATTTCGGCGTCGGCTGCGACCAGATCCTGCTGGTCGAGAAGCCCACGCGCGACGACGTCGATTTCCGCTACCGCATCTTCAACGCCGACGGCGGCGAGGTCGAGCAATGCGGCAACGGTGCACGCTGCTTCGTGCGCTTCGTCCACGACAAGAGGCTCACCAACAAGACCGCGATCCGCGTCGAAACCGCGTCCGGCATCATCGAGCCGCGCCTGCTCGCCAACGGCCAGGTCACGGTCGACATGGGCGCGCCGCGCTTCGCGCCGGCCGACATCCCCTTCGTCGCCGACGCCGAGGCGCCCACCTACCCGCTCAAGGTCGGCCAGCACGTCATCGAGATCGCCGCGCTGTCGATGGGCAACCCGCACGCCGTCCTGCGCGTGAACGACCTCGACACGGCGCCGGTGGACATCCTCGGCGCCGCCATCGAGGCGCATCCGCGTTTTCCGCAGCGCGTCAACGCCGGCTTCATGCAGGTGCTCACCGAACACGACATCCGCCTGCGCGTGTACGAGCGCGGCGCGGGCGAAACGCTCGCCTGCGGCACCGGCGCCTGCGCGGCGGCGGTTGCCGGCATCCGCCAGGGCTGGCTGAAAAGCCCGGTGTCGGTGCATACCCGCGGTGGCGATCTCGTCATCGCCTGGGCCGGCATGGGCCAGCCGGTGTTCATGACCGGCCCCGCCGAAACCGTATTCGAAGGAGAACTGGAACTGTAATGGACACGCTCGACGCTCCCATGGACCGGCAGGCCATCGCCGACTTCCTCACCAAGAACCCGAATTTTTTCAACGAATTCCCCACCCTGCTGGCGGAACTGAACATTCCCCACCCGCACGGCACGCACGCCGTGTCGATGAGCGAGCGCCAGTTGATCGCCATGCGCGACAAGGTGCGGATGCTGGAAAACAAGCTCGCCGAGCTCATCCAGTTCGGCGAGGAAAACGACGGCATCTCGGAAAAACTGCACGCGCTCATGCTCGCGCTGCTGGCCGCGAAAACGCCGCAGGACATCGCCGGCGCGCTCGCGCTGCATCTGCGAGAAGGCTTCGCGGTGCCGCATCACGCGCTGCGCCTGCTGGCCGACGGCGGCCTTTCGGCCGAGGCCACCACCGCCATCACCACGCTGCTGCAGCCGGTGTGCGGCGCGCTCGCGGTGCCGCAGGCCAGCGACTGGTTCGGCGAAGTGTCGCCGCATCTCAGGAGCTTCGCCTGCATTCCGCTGCGCACGTCGGCCAGCAGCCCCGCACTCGGCCTGCTGGTGCTGGCGTCCGAGGAAGACAAGCGCTTCTACGCCGGCATGGGCACGCTGTACCTTGCGCGCCTCGGCCAGGCAATCGCCGCCGCGCTCACCCGGATGCAGGCTTGACGCCCGCCGCCGTCGAATCCTATTTGACCCACCTGGCCGCCGAACGGCGGCTCTCCCCGCACACGCTCTCCGCCGCCCGGCGCGACCTCGACAAGCTCGTCGCCCACGCGGGCGACACGCCGCTTTACGCGCTCACCGTCAACGACATCCGCGCGGCCGTCGTGAAGCTGCGCGCCGGCAACCTCGCGCCGAAGAGCGTCGCCCGGCATCTGTCGAGCTGGCGCGGCTTCTATGCCTACGCCTGCCGCCGGCTGGGCTATCCGGCCAATCCCTGCGTCGGCCTGCGCCCGCCCAAGGCGGCGAAGTCGCTGCCCGACGTGCTGTCGCCCGACGCCTGCGCGCAACTGCTCGACCAGGCGCCCGACGGCGCGCTGGAAGTGCGCGATCTGGCGATGGCCGAACTGTTCTATTCCTCCGGCCTGCGCCTGGGCGAGCTGGCCGGGCTCGATCTGCCCGACCTTGACGCCCGCAGCGGCGAAGCCCGAGTCACGGGCAAGGGCAGCAAGACCCGCATCGTGCCGGTGGGCACGCAGGCACTCTCGGCGCTCGCAGCCTGGCTGCCGTTGCGCTCGACGCTGGTCAGGGACGGCGTCGCCGCGCTCTTCGTCAACCGCCGCGGCGAACGCCTGTCGCCGCGCGGCGTGCAACTGCGGCTCGACCGCTGGGCG
>JAIWOS010000096.1 GCA_020217265.1 Thiobacillus sp.
CTGCCCTTGCCGGAGGCGCCGGCCGCGGCGATGCAAACCCCGGCGGGCGAACGCCGCGAGCCCCTGTCGCGCCTGCGCCAGCGGGTGGCCGAGCGGCTGGTCGCCGCCCAGCACACGGCAGCCATGCTCACCACCTTCAACGAGGTGAACATGCAGGCGGTCAACGAACTGCGGCAGCGGATGCGCGCCGAGTTCGAGGTGAAACACGGCGTCAAGCTGGGCTACATGTCGTTCTTCGTGCGCGCGGTGTGCCGGGCGCTGGCGCAGTTCCCGGTGGTGAATGCTGCAATCGACGGTAATGACATCGCGTGGCACGACGACGCCGACATCGGGATTGCGATTTCCACCCCGCGCGGACTGGTGGTGCCCATCCTGCGCCGGGCGCAGACGCTTGCCGCACCCGAGATCGAGGCGGCCATCGCCGACTTCGCCGCGCGCGCGAAGGAGGGCCGTCTGGCGCTGGAAGAACTCGCCGGAGGCACGTTTTCCATCACCAACGGCGGCGTGTTCGGCTCGCTGCTGTCCACGCCCATCCTCAACCCGCCGCAGTCGGCCATACTCGGCATGCACGCCATCCAGGACCGCCCGGTCGCCGAACACGGCCAGGTCGTGGTGCGGCCGATGATGTACCTGGCGCTCACCTACGATCACCGCCTCATCGACGGGCGCGACGCGGTGCAATTCCTCGTTGCGGTAAAAGCCGCGCTCGAATCGCCCGCGGCATTGCTGGACTGACCCGACGGGCCGGACAGCCCAGGCAGGGGAGAGCCGTTTCCGCACCGAGGCCGGGTCAGGGCTCGCCGTGCTGCAGCACCCGCTCGATGCGCCGGTCGGGCACCAGCCACAGCAGGGCGACCAGCACATACAGCGCGATCGACGCCCAGTGCGCCCAGCCTGCCAGCGCAATCGCCAGCGCGTAGAGCAGCGGCGACAGGCGGCCTTTCCAGTCGGTGCCGATGGCCTGCCTGAGCAGCGAATCCTTGCCCTGCGCCGCAATGATCCGCTGTTGCAGGATCCAGTAGGCCATTGCCGCCATCAGCAGCACCCCGCCGTAGAGCGCTGCCGGCGCGGACGCGAAATGGTTCTCGCCCATCCAGCCGGTGGCGAAGGGGATCAGCGACAGCCAGAACAGCAGATGCAGGTTGGCCCACAGGATCGACCCGGTCACGCTGCGTACGGTGTGCAGCATGTGATGGTGGTTGTTCCAGTAAATGCCGAGGTAGATGAAACTCAGCACATAACTCGCGAATACCGGCCACAGCGGCGCCAGCGTCGTCAGACGGTCACCGTGCGGCACTTTCATTTCGAGCACCATGATGGTGATGATGATGGCGATCACGCCATCGCTGAAGGCTTCGAGCCGGGCTTTTCCCATGGCGAATTCCTCGCGTTCGATTGGATTCAATCAGGGTCTAGGTGATGCGGGGTGTGATTTTCATACTAGTAACAATGTCTTTTTTGGCGGTATGCGTGACGGCACTCCGTCGATACCATGCGGGATTGTAAATTTTCGTTCTGCGCATGGCCCGTTCTGTCGTTCCCCTGACCGAAAGCCGGATTGAATCCGCCAAAGCTGCCGACAAACCGATCAAGCTGTCGGATGGCGGCGGCATGTATCTGCTGGTGCGTCCTGACGGCGCGCGCTACTGGCGGCTCGACTACCGTTTCGGCGGCAAGCGCCGCACCCTGGCGCTGGGAGTGTACCCGCAGATAGGGCTTTCCGAAGCACGTGCGCGACGAGAAGCCGCCCGTGCCCAACTGGCGGCGGGGCACGATCCGGTCATGGTGAAAAGGGCGGCCCTATACAGAAATCCAGACGGTGGCGACGAGCAGTCCCATGCACTGAAAATCATCGGCGAAGGCGTGTGGGACTGGTCGCTGTCCAGCGGGCTGGTGCGTCACAACGCGCAGTGGGCCCGCTTGATGGGGCTGGCAGACGACGGCCGCCTGGAGCGCGACTGGCGCGAGGCGCTGCGCTGTCTGCCGGAAGGCGAGCAAGCGTCGGTGATGGCGGCGATTGTGGCCTGTCAGGCAGGCGAAGCCGTATTCGACTGCGAGCACCGCGTGCGCCACGCCGACGGCAGCGAAGCCTGGGTGCGCAACCGCGGCGATGTGGTGGAACGCGGCGCGGACGGCACCCCGTTGCGGATGGTGGGCAGCCTGTGCGACGTGACGCACGAAAAACAGGCAGCGCGGATGATGCAGCGGCGCAACCTGATACTGCGCGTCATCGCCCTGGCCAACGAGCTCTTGATGGCCGAATTGCCCGTCACGGAACTGATGGAGCGCATCTGCCGGGAACTGGTGCACGACAAGCTGTTTTGCGGGGCCTGGATCGGCGTGTTGGCTGACGATGGCGTCAGCGCCCGGCCGGTTGCGGAGGCCGGAGCGTGCGCCGGCCATCTCGATCGCGCGGCCATCCGCAGCGAAGATTCCGCGCAAGTCCTTGATCCGACCACTACTGCGATCCGCAACGGCACGAGCGTAATCAACGACGACAGCGAACGCAGCACAGCCTACGCACCCTTGCGGGACAGCGCCCGTCGGCAGGGCTATCGCTCGTCGGCCGCCACGCCGTTTCGGGTGCACGGCAAGGTGGCCGGAGTGCTCAACGTTTACGCCGCCGACCCGCACGCCTTTGGGCCGGGCAAGGTGATGCTGCTGGAAAAGCTGGCGTCCGATCTGGGTGTGGCGATTGCGCAGCGTGCTGCGCTTGCCGCGCTGCGCGAGAGCGAAGCCCGCTTCCGGCTGATTTCCAGCGTGGCAACGGATTTTCTTTACGCCTGTTCGGTCAAGCAGGGGGATTTTGCCTCCATCGACTGGGCGACAGCCTCGCAAGAGACGGTTTTCGGATACACGCCGGAGGAAATCGTCGCGCGCGGCTGCTGGAGCTGCCTGGTTCATCCGGACGACCAGGCCGTGTTCGACCGCCATATTGCCCGGTTGCCCGTTGGCCAGCGCAGCCAGTGCGAACTGCGCATCGTCGGCAAGTCGGGCGGTATCCACCACATCCGCGCCTATT
This sequence comes from Thiobacillus sp., assembly GCA_020217265.1. Classification (GTDB taxonomy): domain Bacteria; phylum Pseudomonadota; class Gammaproteobacteria; order Burkholderiales; family Thiobacillaceae; genus Thiobacillus. The sequence continues at coordinate 3,023 of JAIWOS010000096.1, forward strand.
CGCTGGCAGTCCAGGATGAATCCGGCGTCCAGCGGCTGTACGGCGCCTGTCAGGACATCACCGCACGCCGGCAGGCCGAGGCGCGCATCGAATTCCTGGCCCATCACGACGTGCTGACCGGGCTGCCCAATCGCGTGCTGCTGCGCGACCGCTTCGAACTTGCGGTCGCCCGGGCAGGACGCACGCACAGCCGCGTGGCGATGTTGTTCATCGACCTCGATCATTTCAAGATGGTGAACGATTCCCTCGGCCATGCGGCCGGCGACCAACTGCTGCTGGAAATGGTCAAGCGCCTGGCCGCCTGCACCCGCGAAAGCGACACCATCAGCCGCCAGGGCGGCGACGAATTCATCCTGGTGCTGAACGATCTCCCCGACCTGGATACGGTCGAGCGCATTGCCGACGAAATCCTTGAACGAATCGCCGAACCTGTGGAAATACAGGGACATGCATTGAATATGTCATGCAGTATCGGAATCGCGGTGTACCCCGAGGACGGCGGCGATTTCGATACCCTGATGCAGAAGGCCGATCTGGCGATGTACGGCGCCAAGGATGCCGGCCGTCATGCCTGGCGCTTCTTCGACGAGACAATGAATCAACGGGCACAGGATCACCTGCTGCTGCGCAACCGCCTGTACCAGGCGCTGTACCGCGCCGAATTCCATCTGCACTATCAGCCCCAGCTGGACATGGCCAGCGGCCAGGTCACCGGCGTCGAGGCGCTACTGCGCTGGCGCAATCCGGAACTGGGCGATGTGGTGCCGGCGCGCTTCATTCCGGTGGCCGAGGATAGCGGCCTCATCGTGTCGATCGGTGCCTGGGTGCTGGAGGAAGCCTGCCGGCAGGCGCAATCGTGGCGCAAGCAGGCCTCGATGGAGCTGGGCATGTCGGTCAACCTGTCGGCGCTTCAGTTTCGCCGGCCTGGCCTGGTGGAAACGGTTGCGGGCGCGCTGCAGCGCAGCGGCCTGCCGCCGCAGCTGCTGGAACTGGAACTGACCGAATCCATTCTGCTGGATGACGTGGACAACAACCTCGAAACCGTGCGGCGCCTCAAGGCGCTGGGGGTGCGCCTGTCGATCGACGATTTCGGCACCGGCTATTCCTCGCTCAGCTACCTCAAGCGTTTTGCGGTGGACCGTCTGAAAATCGACCGCAGCTTCGTGCGCGACATCGGCACCGATCCCGACGATGCCGCCATCGTCCGTGCGGTAATCCAGCTGGCCCGCAGCCTGCGGCTCGGCATCATCGCCGAGGGGGTGGAAACGCCGGAGCAGCTCGAATTCCTGCGCAGCGAGGGGTGCGAAATGGTGCAAGGCTATCTGCTCAGCCGTCCGCTGGCGCCGGCGGCATTGCGCGACTTCATGGAACGGCGCCTGGTGGCCGGCTGAACGGATTCGCCAGTCGCTTGCTCGCGTCCTATGCTAAAAACGTTAGTCAGCGCAAGGAACGGCCATGAGTCACAAGCACGAAAGCCTGTTGCGAAACATACTCGACGGGCCGGTGGGCGGAAACGTCCACTGGCGCGAGGTGGAAGCCATGCTGACGCATCTGGGCGCCCGGGTCGAACCGCATCACGGCGCAAGTTTCCGGGTAGTGCTGAACGGCATGGAAGGATTCCTGCACCGTCCGCATAACAGCAACACCTGCACCAAGCAGGACTTGCGGCATGTGAGGGATTTGCTGACGCAGCCGGGGTGGGGCCGTCGCAACTCACTTGAATCCAGGAAGCATGCTTCCACTAAATCAACTTATTACGATGGTTTGTTAACCCCGCCCATAGAAGAAAATCCATCTGCGGCTGCGAGCACGTCATCTCGGTTCAAACCTCAATCCGGAACGAGAAATCCCAGGCAAGTCACTGTTTATTCTGACGACGCAGGCCATTTCATCTTCTTCCAGCGGTTCTTCGGTTTCCACCTGATGCAGTAAAACCTCGAGGCCTGCTTCCGAAGCGTCGTTGCCCGCTCTCGCGCGACTGGCGATGCGCTCGCGCAGAATGGGTTGGGCGACGGGGAAGTCGAGAATCCGGAATGCCACGGCGCGATCGCGTGCGGTTTTCCGCAAGCGGTCGCGTTGCCATCGTTTGATGAACGTGGCGTCGACGATGACGGGCCAGCCGGCATCCAGCAGCGCGCCAGCCAGGGTGTCGAGACGTTCATAGGTGCGCTCGGTAATGTGGGCGGCATACAACCGGCGGCCCACGCTCGAACCGCCATGAGCGTGGGCATCCAACCCGGCCAGGCGCTTGCGCTCCACGTCCGAACGCAGGCGGATGGCACCCGGGTTTTGCATCAGGGCACGCGTGGCCGTGCTTTTGCCCGAGCCCGACAGTCCGTGCGTGATGTCGAGCCGGGCGGTCGGGGGCGCGGTCAGTGCCGTAGCCAGTTCGAGGTGGGCGCGGGCATCGGCCTGAGCGGCTTCCCGCGCCCCCTCCCGGGCTTGACTGGCGCGCAGCAGGGATACCTTGGCGCGTACCAGCGCGCGGTATACCGCGTAGTAGCGCAACAGCGCGATGCCCGCGTAATCGCCAGTGATTTCCAGCCATGCATTGAGGAACAGCCAGGCCCAGTTCGCATGGCCGCGATGCATCAGGTCCATGTAGCAGAAAGCGATCTCGGAGACGGCATCGATCCAGCGCAGTTCGGCGCTGAACTCGATGCAATCGAAAATCAGCGGCGCCTCGTCCACCCAGGCCAGATTGCCCAGATGCAGGTCGCCGTGGCACTCGCGCACGAAGCCCGCGAGCTTGCGCTGCTTCATCAGCGGGGTCAGTCGCGCATGCTCCTGCAGACTCCAGCGTTCCAGGGCGTCGAGTCGTGCTCGGTCTGCCGCCCGCTCGAGCCTGGGCGCAAGCTGTTCGAAATTCTGCGCCACCGTGCGCCAGATCGCGTCCGGCTCGCCCCAAGGGCTGTCGGCAGGCGCGCGTGCGCAGTCTTCCTGGTGAAAATGCGCGAGCCGGAGGGCGACACGCTCGATGTGCCCGGCGTTCAGCTTGCCTGCCTCCTCCATAAGATCGAACGTGGCCTCTGGCGGAAACTGCCGCATTTTGACGGCGTAGTCGAAGGCCGGCCCCAAACCCCCGAATCGCGGCTGGTCCGGCGAGCCGCCGATCGGAACGACATCGAGGTAGAGCGACGGCGCCAGCCGGCGGTTCAGGCGCAGTTCTTCAAGGCAGGCCTGGTGCCTTTTTTCCGGTGTGCTGAAATCCAGGAAGCCGAGATTCAGGGGTTTCTTGATTTTGTAAGCGAAATCGCCGGTCAGCAGAACCCAGGAGACATGGGTTTCCACCACCCGCGTCTCCGGACTTTCAAAGGCAATCAGCCTGTTGATGAACTCTGGCCAGCCCCTGGGCGAAGCCATGCTTTCGCTAAAGTTTGGGTCGCCCGCCTTGGGCGTACAGGCGTTCATGCTTTTCCTGGCACACGATGCAGCGCTTGGCCGTGGGATAGGCTTTCAGGCGGGCGTAGCCCACCTCGCTGCCGCAGTCCGTGCAGACTCCATAATCACCCGATTTCACCCGCTGCAACGCGGCCTCGATGTCGGCCAGTGCCTGAATGTGGCTCTCAAAGCGGCTTGCGTTCAGGTCCGCCAGCGCCGTGGCCAGCGACTCGTCACCGCTGTCACCCGGTTCGCGATTGAGAAGGTCGATGCGATGCTGCTCCCCGGAGTTTTCGAGCTCGGCGCGCACTTCGCGCTGCATCTCCCGGTAGTGTGACTTCAACAAGGCAGTCAGTTCGTCCAGCTGGGATGAGGTCAATTCGGACATGGCAACTCCAGGGTTGGGAATAAGTGAAGCATACTTTATTTAAAGATAGAAGAATCCTGTTTGAATGCACTTGAATCACACTGACAACCCAATCGGATTCCATTTATGCCTGCATCCAAACATCAAGGGTAGATATTTATGGACTTTGTGCCCAGAACGTCTGCCTGCCTGGATTCTTCATGCCGAGACAGACCAGTGTGATTTCCGTCAGGCAATCCCGAAATGACGAGCCGCATTTTTTTGTCGACAAGAGAATCCGGGTTTCCGATGCGAGCCGATTGAGTCTTGATCGCCTTGAGTACGTATAATGCAGATTATGTTAAATTAATAATTATGCATCCCGGCTGCGGCGACCCATGTGTCGTTCCCGCGAAATTCCAGTAACACCCCCCGAAATTCCGGTAACGCTCCCGCTACCCGACTCCGTGCCACCCGGATCGGACCGCGGCTAAGCCGCCACCCACTCGGCCGACAGCGACTCGGCCTGCTTGAGCACCGTCTCGGTCGCTTCTTCCTGTTTGTCCGGCGGATACTTGTAACGTTTGAGCAGCGTCTTCACCATGACACGCAGCCGGGCCCGGACGGTTTCCCGGACGGCCCAGTCGACGGTCACCGACTTGCGCAGGCTTTGCACCAGCTCGACCGCTATCTTCTTTAGAGTCTCGTCGCCCAGGCCGCGAACCGCGGCTTCATTAGTGGCCAAGGCGTCGTAGAACGCCATTTCGTCGTGGTTCAGCCCCAAGGCCTCGCCGCGCTGGGCGGCTTCCTGGAACTTCTTGGCCATCTCGATGAGCTCCTCGATGACCTGGGCGGTCTCGATGGCCCGGTTGCGGTAGCGCGTCAGGCTCTGCTGCAGGAGCTCCGAGAACTTGGCCTCCTGGACCACGTTGGTCTTGAAGCGCGACTTGATTTCGCCCTTGAGCAGCCGCTCCAGCAGTTCCACGGCCAGGTTGCGCTCTTTCATGTGGCGCACGTCCTCCAGGAACTCGTCCGACAGCACGCCGATATCCGGGCGCTTGAGGCCGGCCGCCGAGAAGATGTCGATGACTTCGTCGCTGACGATGGCGCGGCTCATGATTTGCCGGAGCGCGTGTTCCTTCTGCTCGTCGGTCAGTTTCTTGTCGGTGCCGCCGTGCTTGGTCAGCGCGGCCTTCACCGCCTGCAGGAACGCGAGTTCGTCCCGGTGGGCCAAAGCCTCGTCCAGCGTGCAGCACAGCGCAAAGGCCTTGCTTGCGGCCAGCACCGCGTCGGCAAAGCGCTTTTTGCCGTCGTCCAGGCCCAGGACGTGGTTGGCCACGGCCGGCAGCAGTTGCCAGGCTTTCGTCCGGAAGTCGCCATATTCCACGCCGCGCAGCATGTCGTGGAGCACGTCCATCTGCTCCAGCAGCACGGCCAGCGCCTCGCGGGCGTCGATGGTCGGCTTGCCGCGGCCCTTGGCCTGGGTGTAGTCCGCCAGCGCAGCCTTGAGCTCGTTGGCGATGCCGATGTAATCCACCACCAGCCCGCCCGGCTTCTCCTTGAACACGCGGTTCACCCGGGCGATGGCCTGCATCAGGTTGTGGCCGCGCATGGGCTTGTCCACATACATCGTGTGCAGGCACGGCGCGTCGAAGCCTACAAGCCGAGACGCCGTGCGCGGGCCGGATAGCGCGTCGCCCCGCATCAAGAGCTGTCTGTTGATCGGTGCAGCCGCATGCCGAGCCAAGGAAGGCGCGGGCGCTCCCTGTCGCCGACAGTCGCGCCTTCGTGCTGCAGGCCGGCTGTGGCGTCCGCCGATTCATCCCCCCGGTGCATCGCCCGCAGGGAAGCCTTATTCCCGGGGGGGTTTGCAAGCCTCAGAATGCCCTGCCTGCTCAAGGTAGGCGATCAGATCCCTGCGCTCTTGCGCGTCTTTGACGCCATCGTAGCCCATGCTTGTTCCGGGGACGGCTTTCAGCGGGTTGGCCAGAAAGCGATCCAGCGTCTTGGGGTTCCACACCCACTTCGTGCTTTGCATTGCCTTGGAGTAATTGAAGCCGGGCACGCTCCCGGCGCGCCGTCCCAGCAAACCGCAGTGTTTGGGGCCGGTGCGGTTATACGCGAGCGCGTGGCAGGCTAGGCACCGTGCGTAGACGGCCTCGCCCGCTTTCGGGTCGCCCGCCCGCAGGGCGTCGGCCGCCGCACCGCCGGCGGCCAACCCCAGGGCAAGCGCCAGCAGCGCTGGTAACGCCGTGGTCATGACATGAACGCGGACGGCACCGGATCTTCGCCGAGTGCGTTGCGCAGGATCGCCCAGTGCATGGCTTCGTCGCCGAGGATGCTCGCCGCCGCTTTGGCGAGCTCGCGGTTGTTGAACACGGGCACGGCGCCCAGATAGGCGCTGACCGCGCCCTTTTCGAGCATGGCGGCAAACCGCAGCACGTCGTTCTGGGTTTTCAGGGTTTCGACCGGGAAGCTGTATTGGGCTTTTGCCGACACGAGCTGGCCGCCGAGTTTGGCGATGGTTTTCGCCAGCAGGTCGGCGTGTTCCTTGTGGTGTCCCTGGAAGGTCACGGCCAGGTGGAGCACGGGTTTTTGCAGCAGGCCGCTTTCCGCGCCCACCTGATACGCGGCGATGGCTTCGAGCTCCGCGCCCAGCGCGCTGTTCAGCACGTTCACATCGGACGCGGTCGACGGTTTTCCCTTGGCCAGGGCATCGCGGCCTGCCAGCAGCGCGATCGCGGCACCTGACAACAACAGGCCGGACTGCCCGAGAAACGAACGGCGCGCCTCTCTGTCCGGCGCGTTCTGAAGGGATGCGGTCAATCCGGCATCGGGGGTTTGGATGCGTGATGTCATTGCGGTTTCCTTTTTGAAAGTACTGCGAACAAACCTGCCTGTTCAGCGAACGCCCCGCCTGCCGGGCACCGAACGGGCAAGCGAATCAGCGGATGGGTGAAGTGGCGTCCAGTTGCCGCAATACGCCTGCGACGATGCGATCGCAGCGATCCCCGGCAAACGAAAACGCTTCGCCCAGGCTGAAGTCGATCTCGCGCGCGAGCGCTTCACGCAGCAGTCCTTTCGCGCGGAAATAGCGGGTGCGCACGGTGGCTTCGGGAATCCCCAGGCAAACCGCCGTCTCGTCGACCGACATTTCTTCGATGGCGCGCAGCACGAACACGGTGCGAAAGGCATCGGGCAGCTGGTTGATCTTGCTTTCGATCAGCCGCCGGGTTTCTGCGCGCAGGGCGCCATGTTCGGGTTGTTCGGGGGCGTGTTCATTCATCGCGGTATCAGCCTCCCCTGCCATGTCGCGCAAGTCTGCCGGGTCGCCCACCAGGTCGATCACCTCGGCGCTGCGCTTGAGTTTGCGGGCACGGAAGATCGACACGTTGACGACGATGCGAACCAGCCAGGTAGACAGTTTCGCTTCCGAACGAAACTGCGCCATTGCGCGATACGCCTGAACATAGGCTTCCTGTACCGCGTCTTCGGCCTCGGCATCGTCCCTGAGGATGCTGCGCGCCGTGCGGTAGAGCGTCTGGTTGTGCTTGCGCATCAGGTGTTGCAGCGCCAGCCGGTCGCCTTGCGCGACATGCCGCGCCAGTTCGGCGTCGGTCATGTCCCTGAAGGATGGCTGCGTTGAAGTCTGCTGCATGGTCGCCCCCGGTGGGTGTGATGGCTGTCACACCATTAGATGACAGCGCGCGTCATCGCGTTCCGGCCAGCGATGCACGCGTCAGAAAACCGGGCGAGGATAAAGCGCCTGGCCTTGCGCCAGGCGGCAGCCATCTAGCGGGCGCGTGTGCGCGAACCGGCGTCGAGCATCTGGGTGATGTCGCGCAGCAGTCCCTGGACGGCATCCTCGATCATGTCGAGGTTTTCTTCAAAGCCCTGCGGGCCGCCGTAATACGGATCGACCACGTCCAGGTTCGGGTACTTGCGGCTGAACGACAGCAGGCGGCGGACTTTGTCCTGGTGGCGCGCGGGCGCGCGCTGCAGCAGACGGCTGAGATTGTCGCCATCCATTGCAAGGATGTAGTCGAAACGCTCGAAATCGGCGTCTTCCACCTTGCGGCCGCGCAGGCCGCTGATGTCCACGCCGCGCTGGCGAATCGCCTGCTGGGCGCGCGGATCGGGCGGCGAGCCGATGTGGTAGGCATGGGTTCCGGCCGAATCGGTTTCAATCTGGGCCTCCAGTCCCGCTTCACGCACCGCCTTGCGAAACATGCCCTCCGCCATCGGCGAGCGGCAAATGTTGCCCATGCACACAAACAGCACTCTCACAGCCATGTCATTCCTTGTTGAACGTCGATCTGAAATCGCCTGCGGGCGGCACCGAACATAGAGCGGCCTCCCGGCAGCGGGTTCCGCTGCGGGCTCAATCCAGCGCGCTTTTCAGGTTTTGCCACTGGATCGGTGCCGGTTTTGCATTCGCCAGCGCCTCGGCCTGCTTGCGCCTGGCGTATTCTTCGGCGCGCTGCGCGAACTTCTGCAGGTCTGCGTTGGCGATGCGGGTCTGCTCTGCCATCTCATCTTCCGACAGGGGGTTTTCGACCAACTGGACTTCGATGCGCAACACGGCCGGGTGTTTTTCAGTCAGCGCCTGCAGGATCGCGTCGAGCTTTTTGCCTGGAAGGCCGTAACGCAGCCTCCTGGTCAGGAACAGCCGCAGAATCGCGCCGTCACCGGGCTTGGCCCGGTTCTGGATCGCGGCGGCTTCCTTCTGCAACCAGCCGCGCAGGCGCAGCGGCGTGATTTCCACGCCCGGGTTCAGAATGGCAATGTGGATTTGTCCCGACATGCAGGGCTCCTTTCCTGTAAATGCGGCACTTACTGTAAACGCGGGATGGCACAGAAGACGACGCGCGTGCGGCCACGCCTCATGTGCCTTCTTCCACGCCGAACAGCAGCGCTTTCAGTTCCTTCAGCTGGTCGCGCAGCACCGCGGCCTTTTCGAACTCCAGGTTCTTCGCCGCGTCCTGCATTTCCTTCTCGACCTTCTTGATCTTCTTGGTCAGCGACTTTTCGTCCATGACCTTGTATTCCGCCGCCGTCTGCGCCGCCTTGAGCTCCTGCCGCGCGCTGTCGGCGTCGTACACGCCGTCGATGATGTCCTTGATGCGCTTCTGCACGCCGCGCGGGGTGATGCCATGTTCGGCGTTGAACGCCAGCTGCCTGGTGCGGCGGCGCTCGGTTTCGTCCATCGCGCGCCGCATCGAGTCGGTGATCTTGTCGGCGTAGAGGATCGCGGTGCCGTTCAGGTGGCGCGCCGCGCGGCCGATGGTCTGGATGAGCGAGCGCTCGGAGCGCAGGAAGCCTTCCTTGTCGGCGTCGAGAATGGCGACCAGCGACACCTCGGGAATATCCAGCCCTTCGCGCAGCAGGTTGATGCCGACCAGCACGTCGAACTCGCCAAGGCGCAGGTCGCGGATGATCTCCACGCGCTCGACGGTGTCGATGTCCGAATGCAGGTAGCGCACCTTGATGCCGTGCTCGGCGAGGTAGTCGGTGAGGTCTTCGGCCATGCGCTTGGTGAGCGTGGTGACGAGCACGCGTTCACCAACGGCGATGCGTTTTTTCGCCTCGCTCATCAGGTCGTCGACTTGCGTGGCCACCGGCCGCACTTCGACGACCGGATCGACCAGCCCGGTGGGGCGCACCACCTGCTCGACCACCTGCCCCGCGTGTTCGGCTTCGTATTTGGCCGGCGTCGCGGAGACGAAGATCGTCTGCGGCATGAGCGCCTCGAATTCCTCGAACTTGAGCGGCCGGTTGTCGAGCGCCGACGGCAGGCGGAAGCCGTAATCGACCAGATTCTCCTTGCGCGAGCGGTCGCCCTTGTACATGCCGCCCACCTGGGTGACGGTGACGTGCGACTCGTCGATGAACATGAGCGCGTCTTTCGCCAGATAGTCGATCAGCGTCGGCGGCGGATCGCCGGGCTTGCGCCCCGACAGATGCCGCGAGTAGTTCTCGATGCCCTTGCAGAAACCCAGCTCGGCCATCATCTCCAGATCGAAGCGCGTGCGCTGTTCCAGCCGCTGCGCCTCGACCAGCTTGTTGTTGGCGTAGTACCACTCAAGCCGCTCGCGCAGCTCGACCTTGATCTGCTCAATTGCCCTTAACGTGGTTTCGCGCGGCGTGACGTAATGGCTCGACGGGAACACGGTGAAGCGCGACACCTTCGACAGGATCTGCCCGGTGAGCGGGTCGAACAGGTGCAGCGTTTCCACCACGTCGTCGAACAGCTCGACGCGGATCGCGGTTTCGGCGTGTTCCGCCGGGAAGATGTCGATGACGTCGCCGCGCACGCGAAAATGGCCGCGCGTGAATTCGAAATCGTTGCGTTCGTACTGCATCTGAGTCAGCCGCGCGATGACGTCGCGCTGGCTCGTTTTTTCACCCGTGCGCAGGAGCAGGATCATGCTGTGGTAGTCGGACGGATCGCCGATCCCGTAGATCGCCGACACGGTGGCCACGATCACGGTGTCGCGCCGCTCCAGCAGCGATTTGGTCGCCGAGAGCCGCATCTGCTCGATGTGCTCGTTGATGCTGGAATCCTTCTCGATGAACAGGTCGCGCGCCGGCACGTAGGCCTCGGGCTGGTAGTAGTCGTAGTAGGACACGAAATACTCGACCGCGTTTTCCGGGAAGAACTCGCGCATCTCGGCATACAGCTGTGCGGCCAGCGTCTTGTTCGGCGCCATGATGATCGCCGGGCGCCCGGTGCGGGCGATGACGTTGGCCATGGTGAAGGTCTTGCCCGAGCCGGTCACCCCCAGCAGCGTCTGGAACGAGAGGCCGTCCTCGATGCCTTCGACCAGCCGCGCGATCGCCTCCGGCTGGTCGCCCGCCGGCGGAAACGGCTGGAACAGCCGGTACGGACTATTGGGGAAGGTAACGAACACAGGTAAAATCGCGCGGCCAAAAAAACTTGTCGAGTTTAGCACCCGCCCAAGTCGGGCGCATTTCAAGGAACCACCGTGGAACTCTCCCGCCGCGTCCAGGCGATCAAGCCTTCGCCGACCCTTGCCGTCACCGCCCGCGCCGCCGCGCTCAAGGCAGGCGGCCGCGACATCGTCGGCCTCGGCGCTGGCGAACCCGATTTCGACACCCCGCAGCACATCAAGGATGCGGCGATCGACGCGATCAACAAGGGCTTCACCAAATACACCGCCGTCGACGGCACGCCCGGCCTCAAGGCCGCGATCATCGCCAAGTTCAAGCGCGACAACGGGCTGGACTACACGCCGAAGCAGATTCTCGTTTCCTGCGGCGGCAAGCAGAGCTTCTTCAACCTCGTGCAGGCCGTGGTCAATCCCGGCGACGAGGTCATCATTCCCGCGCCCTACTGGGTGTCGTATCCGGACATCGTGATCCTGGCCGACGGCAAGCCGGTCATCGTCGAGGCGGGCATCGAGCAGGGCTTCAAGATCACCCCGGCGCAGCTCGAAGCGGCGATCACGCCGAAGACGCGGATGCTCGTCATCAACAGCCCGTCCAACCCCACCGGCGCGGTGTACACCGCCGACGAACTCGCCGCGCTCGGCGCGGTGTTGAAGAAGCACCCGCACGTGCTCATCGCGAGTGACGACATGTACGAGCACATCCGGCTCGACGACAAGCCCTTCGTCAACATCCTCAACGTCTGCCCCGACCTGTACGAGCGCACGCTGGTGCTCAACGGTGTCTCCAAAGCCTATTCGATGACCGGCTGGCGCATCGGCTACGCGGCGGGGCCGGAAGCAATCCTGCGCGCGATGACCAACGTGCAGTCGCAGTCCACCTCCAACCCCACCTCGATCTCGCAGGTGGCCGCCGAAGCCGCGCTGAACGGCGACCAGGGCTGCATCACGCCCATGCTCGACGCCTTCAAGACCCGTCACCGCTACGTCGTCGATGCCCTGAACGCCATTCCCGGCTTCAAGTGCGTGGACAGCGGCGGCGCCTTCTACGCCTTCCCCGACGTGCGGCAGGCGATCCAGCGCCTGCTCGCGCGCGACGTGATCGAGGAAGGCACCGACGTCGCCTTCGCCGAATACCTGCTCGAATCCGCCGACGTTGCCGTGGTGCCTGGCTCGGCCTTCGGCGCCGAAGGCTATATCCGCCTGTCGTTCGCCACTTCGCAGGCCAACCTGGAAAAAGCGCTCAAGCGCATCGCCGCCGCGCTGGCCTGAGCCTGCGGTCACGGGTAGGCTAGCGTCCATGCGCTCGCCTGCCCTGCCCCCGCCGCGCGGTACCGTTTCCTGGCTGCTGCAACTCGGCTACACCACCGCGCGGCTGTTCAGCCAGAACGGTCTCGCCAACCATGCCGCGGCGACGGCATTCTACTTTCTGCTGTCGGCCACGCCGCTGCTGCTGTTGCTGAGCTACGCCATGCAATGGCTGGGCCGCGTCGCCGAAAATTCGGTGCCGGCCACCATCCTCATGGCCGCGCTGTACGAGCAGCTCCATCTCGACACCCTCACCGCCTACGGTTTCATTCCCCAGCGCGCCCAGCTCGCCGCCGGCGGCGTCGGCCTTCTCACCCTGGTGCTGTCGTCGCGCGGGCTGGTGAACGCCGTGCAGGGCGCCTTCAACGTGATCTTTCCCGACCGCAGCAAGCGCAATCTGGTGCTGTCGTGGGTGCTGCCGTTCGTCATCCTGCCGGTGCTGTTCCTGCTGATGGGCGTGGGCGCGCTGGCGCAGGTCACGCTCGTCTTTTTGGCGCAGAACGATTTCATCGGCACCGGCAACGCCACCGTGCTGCAGGCGATCAACGCGCTGTTCGGCTTTGCCATGCTGTGGGCGCTGCTGTTCGCCGCCTACTGGCGCCTGCCGCGCCGCCACCCGCCCGCGCGCGATGCCGCAGGGTTCGCCTTGCTCGCCGCGGCGAGCCTGGCGCTGCTGTTCGTCCTGTTCGGCGCCTTCTTCAAGCTGGAGAACTACCACAACCTGTATGGCGCCCTGGGCGGGGTCGTGTTCGTGCTCATCGGCGGCTACTTCGCCTTCCTGCTGCTGTACCTGTGGGCGCAGGCCTTGTACGCGTACGGCAAGGCCGACGTCACCGCACTGGAAAAACTCTTTCTTGCCAGCCACGGCGAAGGCGCCAGCAAACTGGAGGGCTACGTGTTCGGCGACACTCACCGCCTGTTGGAGAAGTACGGCCAGACCCACCCGCCCGGCCACGTGCTCATTGCCGAAGGCGCCGAGGACCGCACCGCCTATTTCCTTTACGCCGGCCGCGCCGTGGTGACCAAGCGCACCGATGCCGGCCCCCGCCGCCTGGGCGAACTCGCCGAAGGCCAGCTCTTCGGCGAAATGGCGTATCTGCTCAACGAACCGCGCACCGCCTCGGTGGTGGCCGACACCGAAATCACCGTGCTCGCGCTGCCGCCGGCCATCCTGGAAGAATTGATGCGGCACTCCGCCCCGCTGTCGCGCCGCATCATCGACACCCTGTGCCAGCGGCTGGAACGCATGAATCTGGCAAACACCGGCTGAGCCGCCTACAATTACTGTATATATTTACAGTAATTGTAGGCGGCCATGTCCCTGCGCACCCTCTACGTCGATCTCAATTCCTTCTTCGCCTCGGTCGAGCAGCAACTCCGGCCTGAACTGCGCGGCCGCCCCGTCGGCGTGCTGCCGGTGCTGGCCGACACCACCTGCTGCATCGCCGCCAGCATTGCCGCCAAGCGCTACGGCGTCAAAACCGGCACCCCCGTCTGGCAGGCCCGCAAGCTGTGCCGCGACATCGTCTTCGTGCAGGCGCGCCCCGCCACCTACGTCGAGATCCACCACCGCATCGTCGCCGCCGTCGAATCGTGCACCCCCGTGGGCGAAGTGCTGTCCATCGACGAAATGGCCTGCGGCCTCATGGGGCGCGAACGCGAGGAAGCCCAGGCCATCGCGCTTGGCCGGCGCATCAAGCGGGCCATTTACGAGCAGGTCGGCGAAGTCCTGCACAGCTCGGTCGGCATTGGCCCCAACCGCTTCCTTGCCAAAACCGCCTCCAACATGCAGAAGCCCGACGGCCTCGTCGTCATTCGCCGCGAAGACCTGCCGCATTGCCTGTACGGTCTGAAACTGTCCGACCTCAACGGCATCGGCCGCGCCATGGAAGCCCGGCTCAACCGTATGGGCATCCACACCGTCGAACAACTCTGCTCCGCCAGCCGCCACACCCTGCGCCGCGCGTGGAACGGCATCGAAGGCGAACGCTTTCATGCCAGACTGCATGGCGAAACCGTCGCGTCTATCCCGACCCAACGCTCCAGCCTCGGCCATTCGCACGTGCTGCCGCCCGACATGCGCGGTCCCGACGGCGCGCTCGCCGTCCTCTTCCGCCTGCTGCACAAGGCCGCCATGCGGCTGCGCCACTACGGCTACTGCGCCGGCGCGCTCACCCTGCACCTGCGCTACCTGGACAATCCGCAGGGCCGCCGCTACTGGGTCGACCAGGCCCGCTTCACGCCACACGCCGACACGCTCAGGTTCAACCCCGTGCTCGCCCGGCTGTGGCACCGCCGCCCGCCCGACCCCGCGCCCATCCTCAAGGTCGGCGTCGTCTTCACCGAACTCGTCGAAGCTCACCAGGCCACCCGCGACCTCTTCGACCCCGGCGACCGCCACGCCGGACTCAACCGCACGCTCGACCGCATCAACCAGCGTTACGGTCCCAATACGCTCTACTTCGGCGGCGCGCACCAGGGCCGCGGCGCCGCCCCCATGCGCATCGCCTTCAGCCATGTGCCCGAATTGCAGGTAGAAAGTGACGGCTGAGGGTTGACCAGCACGCGCGCCCTCACTAGAATGCGCGCTTCTTTTCCCCGATAGCTCAGTCGGTAGAGCGACGGACTGTTAATCCGCAGGTCCCTGGTTCGAGCCCAGGTCGGGGAGCCAAATAAATCAACGGCTTACGTGTAAAAACGTGAGCCGTTTTCATTTGCGCAGGGTTGCCTGACTTGGCGCTTGATCAGGAACGAAGTTGCGGCAGGCGAAGCGGGCCTGGATGGCGGGCATCAGCATGCGGCTTCCTCCAGAGGAACACGTTTGCAGCTTAGACCAGCAGCCCCTGCCGCACATGCAGCCAGAGCTGCTGGCGGGTGAGTTCGGCGACCTGTTCCAGCGGCAGTACAAGGCCGTTGTCGGCGAGCTGTGCCTGCATCCAGCTGGCGAGTTCGTCGATGCTGCGGCTGCCGTCGAGCGCGCCCAGCAGCAGGCGGCCGGCGAAGTCGAGATCGACGGCCACGTGGCGCGCGCCGCGGACGACCCAGCCGGCGGTGCGGGCCTGCGCGCG
>JAIWOS010000147.1 GCA_020217265.1 Thiobacillus sp.
CTCCCGCCGCAACGGCAACGGCGCCGTTCGTGGCCGAAACCGCGCTCAAGACGCCGGCCGCGGCCGAAGCGGCAACACCGCCCGCTCCCGCCGGCGACAGCGCGCTGCACCTGGATTTTGGCGGCGATGCCTGGGTCGAGATCAAGGACGCCACTGGCCGCGTGCTGCTGCGCCAGCTCAAGCCCTCGGGCAGCAGCGTGGACCTCAAGGGGCGGCCGCCGTTCGAACTCGTGATTGGCAACGCCGCGCAGGTCCGACTGAGCTACAACAACCGCCCCATCGACCTCGCGCCGTTCATCGACGTGACGGTGGCGCGTTTCACCCTCGAAGAGTAGGCGACCGAAATACGATGTCCCCCATAGTCCGACGTTTTACCCGACAGGTGCGGGTCGGCCCCGTGCCGGTTGGCGGCGACGCGCCCGTGGTGGTGCAGTCGATGACCAACACCGACACCGCCGACGTGCTCGCCACCGTGAAGCAGGTGCGCGAACTCGCCGACGCCGGCTCCGAGATCGTGCGCGTGACGGTCAACAACCTCGAATCGGCGCAGGCGGTGCCGCGCATTCGCGACCAGCTCGACGCCTTCGGCTGCCGCGTGCCGCTGGTCGGCGATTTTCATTTCAACGGCCACAAGCTGCTCACGCAGGAGCCCGCGTGCGCCGAGGCGCTCGCCAAGCTCAGGATCAACCCGGGCAACCTCGGGCGCGGCGCCAAGCGCGACGAATCCTTTGCCACGCTGATCGACATCGCCTGCCGCTACGACAAGCCAGTGCGCATCGGCGTCAACTGGGGCAGCCTCGACCCTGCGCTCGCCGGGCGCATGATGGACGAGAACGCGAAGCTCGCCGAGCCCGCGGAGCCGGAAGTGGTGATGCGTCGTGCGATGGTCGCGTCGGCGCTCGAATCTGCCGCGCAGGCCGAGGCCTGGGGTTTGCCGGGCGACAAAATCGTCCTGTCGTGCAAGATGAGCCGGGTGCAGGATCTCATCGCCGTCTACCGCGACCTGGCGGCGCAATGCGATTACCCGCTGCATCTCGGGCTCACCGAGGCGGGCATGGGCAGCAAGGGCATCGTCGCCTCGACCGCCGCGCTCGCGGTGCTGCTGCAGGAAGGCATCGGCGACACGATTCGAATCTCGCTGACGCCCGAACCCGGCGGCGACCGCACCAAGGAAGTGAGCGTCGCGCAAGAAATCCTGCAGGCGCTGGGTCTGCGCGCGTTCACCCCCCAGGTCACCGCGTGCCCCGGCTGCGGCCGCACCACCTCGACCGTGTTCCAGGAACTCGCACAGGATATCGAGTCCTACCTGCGCACCCAGATGCCGCTGTGGCGTGGCGCGTATCCCGGCGTCGAAGCCATGCAGGTGGCGGTGATGGGCTGCGTGGTCAATGGCCCGGGCGAATCCAAGCACGCCAACATCGGCATTTCCCTGCCCGGCACCGGCGAAGTACCGGTCGCGCCAGTGTATGTCGATGGCGAGAAAACGGTGACGCTGAAAGGCGAGCGCATCGCCGCAGAGTTCCAGGCGATCGTTGAGGACTACGTGCAGCGACGGTACGGCAAGTGAAACAACCTTTATCCGCGAAGGACGCGAAGAAAACCTAGCCCGGTTTGTCCTGATTTTTATTTCGCGTTTCTTCGCGTCCTTGGCGGACCAGAAAATGATATTCAAGGCATGAGCAACAACATTCAATCCGTGCGCGGCATGAACGACGGGCTCCCCGAGTCGGTGGAGACCTGGCAGGCGTTCGAGTCCATCGTGCGCGACTGGCTCGCACGCTACGGCTACCGCGAACTGCGCACGCCCATCCTGGAGCACACCGCGTTGTTCAAGCGGGCAATCGGCGAGGTCACCGACATCGTCGAGAAGGAAATGTACACCTTCGTCGACGAACTGAACGGCGAATCGCTGACGCTGCGTCCGGAAGGGACGGCCTCGGCCGTGCGCGCGGCGATCCAGCACAACCTGTTGTACGACGGCGGCAAGCGGCTGTGGTACATGGGGCCGATGTTCCGTCACGAACGCCCGCAAAAGGGGCGCTACCGCCAGTTCCATCAGGTCGGCGTCGAGGCGCTCGGATTTGCCGGGCCGGACGTCGACGCCGAGCTGATCGTGATGTGTGCAGACTTGTGGAAAGCGCTGGGCATCGCGCCGACGCTGCAGCTCAATACCCTGGGCGACGCCGAGGCGCGCCAGCGCCACCGCGCCAAACTGATCGCGCATTACGAGGCGCATCTGGACGCGCTCGACGAGGATGGCCGGCGGCGACTGCACACCAACCCCCTGCGCATCCTCGACAGCAAGAATCCGGCGATGGCCGCGGTCAACGAGGCCGCGCCGCGTCTGATCGACGAAATCGACGACGCGGCGCGCGCGCACTTCGAGGCGGTGCAGGGGCTGCTCGCGGCCAACGGCGTGGCCTTCGAGATCAATCCGCGTCTGGTGCGCGGGCTCGACTACTACAACCGCACCGTGTTCGAATGGGTGACCGACCAGCTCGGCGCGCAGGGCACGGTATGCGCTGGCGGCCGCTACGACGGCCTCGTCGAGCAGCTCGGCGGCAGGTCCGCGCCGGCGGCGGGGTTCGCGATGGGCGTCGAGCGCCTGCTGGCGCTGATGGAAGCCGCCGGCAACGTGCTTGACGCCGCCGTGCCCGACGCCTACCTCGTCCACGCCGGCGAGGCGGCGAACGCGCA
>JAIWOS010000229.1 GCA_020217265.1 Thiobacillus sp.
ACCGCGTGCGCGTGCGCGCGGGCGAGCTTCGCGGCCAGAGCGGGCGCATCGGCGTGCGCGGCGAGGCCGACTGGCGCAATCCGCGCGCGGGGCTCACGCTGGATTTCGCGCAGTTTTCCGCCACCCATCGCAGCGACCGCCAGATCGTGGTGTCGGGCACCACGCAACTCGCGTTCGCCGAGCGGCGTCTGAAGCTCACCGGCAAACTCGTCGCCGACCGCGCGCGGCTGGAAATGCCCGAAGCCAGCCGGCCGCAGCTCTCCGGCGACGTCGTGGTCGTGGGCCAGCCGCGGCGCGAGCCGCCGGCCGCGCAGCGTATCCCGCTCGCGCTCGACCTCGTGCTGGGGCTGGGCGACGATTTCCTCTTCAGGGGCGGCGGGCTCGACGCCAGGCTTGGCGGGCAGCTGCGCGTGTTCACCGTCAACGACGCGCTGCGCGGCGAGGGCACGATCCAGGTCACCAAGGGCCGCTACGCCGCCTACGCGCAGACGCTCGACATCACGCGCGGCGTGCTGCGCTTTGCCGGCCCCGTCGACAATCCCGGGCTCGACGTGCTGGCGGTGCGCAAGTCGCCGGCGGTGACGGCCGGCGTGCAGGTGCGCGGCACGGTGCAGCGGCCGGTGGTCACGCTCTATTCCGACCCGCCGATGCCGGATACCGAGAAGCTTTCCTGGCTGGTGCTCGGCCACGGGCTCGACAACGCCGCGCAGCAGGAATTCGTGCTGCTGCAGGTGGCCGCCGGCGCCTTGCTGAGCCAGGCCGAATCGGTGAATTTCCAGACGCAGCTCGCCGAACGCCTGCACATCGACAGCTTCGACGTGCGCGCGGGCTCGGGTGAAAACCTCGGCACCGCCATCGTCAGCGTGGGCAAGCGCCTCTCCTCGCGCGCCACGCTCTCTTACGAGCAGAGCCTCGACGGGCTTTCCCAGGTGGTCAAGGTGATCTACCAGCTGAGCCCGCGCGTGCGGCTGGAGGCGCAGGCCGGCGAGCAGAGCAGCTTCGATGCGTTCTACACCCGGGAATACGACTGAAACCGCCAAAGCCCGGTGTTAGAATCGGGCGCATGTTTTCGCCCGCGCTGTTCCGATGATGCCCCCGACGTTTTTTTCCGCCCGGACCGGAGGCCGCCGCTAGATGCGCATCCTGCTTTCCAACGACGACGGCTACTTCGCGCCCGGACTGGCGGCGCTCGCGGCCGGACTCGCGTCCCTGGCCGAGATCACGGTGGTGGCGCCGGAGCGCGACCGCAGCGGCGCCTCCAACTCGCTCACGCTCGACCGGCCGCTGATGCTGCGGCAGGCGCCGTCCGGTTTCTACTACGTCAACGGCACGCCGACCGACTGCGTGCATCTGGCGGTGACCGGCATGCTCGACCACCTGCCCGACATGGTGATTTCCGGCATCAACCACGGCGCCAACATGGGCGACGACACCATCTATTCCGGCACCGTGGCCGCCGCCACCGAAGGCTACCTGCTCGGCATTCCCTCGATCGCCGTCTCGCTCGCCAGCCACAACGCCCGCCATTTCGACACCGCGGCGCGCGTGGTGGCCGACCTGGTGCGGCGCATCCAGGCGCAGCCGCCCAGTGAACCCATGCTGCTCAACGTCAACGTGCCCGACGCGCCCTACGACGAACTCGAAGCGCCCGTCGTCACCCGCCTGGGCAAGCGCCACAAGGCCGAATCGGTGGTGAAGACGACCAATCCGCGCGGCCAGACCGTGTACTGGGTGGGCGCCGCCGGCGCCGCACAGGACGCGGGCGAGGGCACGGATTTCTTCGCGGTGGCGAACGGCCGGGTGTCGATCACGCCGCTGCAGATGGACCTCACCCGTTTCAACCAGATGGACAGCGTGCGCGCATGGCTGAAACCCTGAACCCCCGCGCCGGCATCGGCATGACCTCGGCGCGCACGCGCGGCCGCATGGTCGAGCGCCTGCGCGAACAGGGCATCCGCGACGAAACCGTGCTGGCGGCGATGGGCACGGTGCCGCGCCATCTCTTCGTCGACCAGGCGCTGGAGTCGCGCGCCTACGAGGATACCGCGCTGCCCATCGGCTTCGGCCAGACCATTTCCAATCCCTACATCGTCGCCCGCATGGCCGAGCTCGCGCGCCACGGCGAGGCCGGCCAGGGCCGCGCGCTCAATCGCGTGCTCGAAATCGGACTCGGCTGCGGCTACCAGGCCGCGGTGCTGGCGAAGCTCGCGCGCGAAGTGGTGTCGATCGACCGCATCGCGCAACTGGTCGGCAAGACGCGGGTGCGGCTGCGCGAGCTGCGCATCAACAACGTCAAGCCCAAGCACGGCGACGGCATGCACGGCGCACGGGACTTCGCGCCGTTCGACGCCATCGTCGTCGCCGCCGCCTTCCCCGAAGTGCCGCACGAACTGCTGGACCAACTCGCCGACGGCGGCCGGCTGGTGATGCCGCGCGGCGGGGCGGCGCAAACACTGTGCGTGATCGAACGCCAGCCCGAGGGCTTGGTCGAGCGCCTGCTCGAAGAAGTGAAATTCGTCCCGCTGCTGCCGGGGGTGGCGTGAGCAGGGCGGGGCTCGTGCTCCTCGCGGCGAGCCTCGTTGCCTGCACGGCGCCCGGGCCGGCGCCGGTGACTGACCTGCCGTCGCGCAAGCTGCCGCCGCCCAAGGTCGTGTCACGCGACGAACCCCGGCCCGAGCCCGCGCCGGCG